>NZ_CAADGZ010000222.1:0-2907 GCF_900696675.1 uncultured Candidatus Kuenenia sp.
CTACTTGACCAGTAAGTATTCTTAGACGATATTTTGGTGTCCAAAGAATATGATATTGACAATGCCATATCGTATGCGATAATTTGCGAAATCGACTCATTTGTTACTCCTTTGTTGATGTTGTGGGACAACTCAACTTAGATTGTAACAATGAGTCGTTTTACTGGCAAAGCCTTTAAACTCTGACCACGCCCACAGGGCGTGGTTTTCCACATTATTAATAAAATGTGTTTTCCTACGACAAGTGCCAGTTTAACATGATTTTTACAGAATTCTACAAAAATTTATAGATATTAAATAATTTACCTATACTGTGTTTGCGGTGTAAGAATAAAATGTCGCAGTAGTACTAATGCCTGTTTTTTATAATTGATTGCTTATAAACAATTATGATTTATACTATTTGCAACAGCATCGTATTGTTTTTAATACAACAGGGTCTGCAAAAGGGGAGGCGGTACAAGCGTTTTTCCCTTTTTTTGAATAACCATGGATAATAACGCCTTCAAAACTGAAATTGACAAATGTGCGAAATGCGGGAAATGCCGCTCCATATGCCCGGTTTTTTTAGAAACCGGAGAGGAATCAATGGTTGCGCGGGGGCGCATCAGTCTTGCTGAGGCAATCAGGAATGGTGAGATTTTTTATACGGAACGGTTAAGAGATTATTTGCTATCCTGCAAAAAATGCTTTCGGTGTTCCAGTATCTGCCCTTCAAATGTTGATTACGATTTAATCATACAAACGATGCTGAATGACCTGGCAAATCACATTGGGATATGGTTTATTCCCCGTATTATTTTCAGGGTCGTTTTAACCCGCAGGTGGCTTTTTAATTTTTTCTTAAAAACCGCAAGTATTTTTCAGCGTATCATACCGTTAAAACAACGTGGCGCCATGAGACACCTCCCCTTTGCACTTATGGGAGGAAGATGGATTCCTCCATTGGCAAAGAAACCCGCGTTGGACAAATGGCATTCTTCCCGGACAAAAACAAACACTGCAAAAATGCGGGTTGGGTTTTTTGTAGGATGCCTCACCAATTATGTTTATCCGGACATCGCCGATGCGGTTGTTGAGACACTTACCCACCTTGGCGTGGAAGTAATTGTACCAGAAGAACAGTTGTGCTGCGGTATTCCAGCGAATTCGTTGGGAGACTTCAGGACAGCGCGTAAACTTGCAGAGATAAATAGCCGTGTATTTGAAAGTGAAAATCTGGATTATATTGTCACCGCATGCGCCACCTGCGGCAGGGCATTACGGAAAGATTATTCACGCACATTGAACGACCCTTGCCAGATTTTTGCAAAGAAACTGTACGACGTATCTGAGTTTATTGAAAAATATTTACCGTACACTATCAAGCCGCTAAAAACGAAAATTACCTACCACGACCCCTGCCATCTTTACTGGGGACAAAATATTTCAAAACAACCCAGAAACATCCTGAAGCTGTCCGCCGATTTCCATGAAATGGATACTCCGGAACGGTGCTGCGGGGGTGGTGGCGTCTTTAATCTGTTGCACTACGATCTGTCAATGAAGATTGCCGAATACAAGGCAAAGGCTATTGAAAATAGCAAGGCAGAGGCCGTTGCAACAGGCTGCCCGGGCTGCCGTCTGCAAATTGAGGATATACTTGCCACAAAAGGGTCAAAAGTCTCCTGCACTCACACAATACAGGTGTTGCGTGATGCATTGCTGAAAAATCCTTAACTATTCCGCCACAGACAAGAAATAAAAAATACGAATTTCGAAGTGCGAAGTGCGAAATCCGAAACAAATCCGAACAACAAAGCATAAAATTCAAAATAAACCCAAAATATCCCTTTCTGCGTGCAATCACACTTTGAAAGTGTCATTTAATGTAATACTTTAGTCTTTTGAAAAAGCAAAATGCTTTTCCGAAAGTTCCGAAGACCGGGCCAAATATTCAATATTCGATTCTCAATGTTCAATTCTCAAGTTGTTGCTCATTTGCCGCTATTCTTTTACATTAAGCATTAGTTTTCAAAAATGTATTAACGTATCTTTTCACGGTGTTTTTTTCAAAAACTAATGTTCCTGCTTATTTTTAGGGGGCTATTTAAGTATTTCCACCGCCACCCCCATTTCTATCATATCGGAGATAAAAGAAACGGTGCCGGTATGGTCAGGGCAATAACAGTATCCACCCGGAATTGGCCATTCGATACAAGTACATCTTGGGTCTATTCGCGGGTCAAAATTAATAAAACACCAGGCAGGTTTCGTTGTTGCTCCAATACCAACACCATGTAAAAGTCTTTGAAATTCCAGATGGTTATTACGAATAGGTGTCTTGTGTATACGTAAGGAGTCTATGGTTAGGTAGAAAACTATGGTTATTATAAGGAAGGCGATGGCGCTTAATACAAAAAAGGCGTTTTTATTCATTGATTAATAAAAAAAATTAACCACAAAAATAACCCCAGTTTGTAATTCCCTAACTTCAGATAGGTGAGGGTTTGTGCAAGGTGAATATTATTTAATGCGTCAACACTTTTTATTTCAAGCACCAATTTATTCTCTACCAACAAATCTATCCTGTAGCCACATTCTAATTGTACTTCTTCAAAAAACAGCGGCATCGGTTTTTCTTTTTCTACAAAAAGTCCTGATTTGCTAATTTTGTAATACATACACTCTTTGTATGCGCTTTCCAGCAAGCCGAGACCAAATGCATTATGTATTTCTATTGCTATCCCTATAATTTTATGTGAAAGCTCGTTTTCAGTCATTGTGTCCTATGTGGTTAGTCTTTGTACTACTATCCATCAATTTCTTGTTTTTTATGCGTGTTTTTCATGCCGCCATTTCCGTAAGTGCTTTAATATCAAGGGCTGAAGCGGTCATCAGTGAACAAGAGAACTTCTGGCCTTTCTC
>NZ_CAADGZ010000223.1:0-2862 GCF_900696675.1 uncultured Candidatus Kuenenia sp.
TTTTAACTCAATCTAAGGCAATGGGTGCAAAGTTTTATGTGTGTACCAATTCTATGGGCTTGTTAAACATATCGCGGGATGAACTTGTAAATGAGGTTGATAAGAGTATGGGGTTAACCACATTTCTCGCGGAGACTGGTCAGGATCAAATCCTATTTATTTAATTTATGAAAGAAATAAAGATCATGGGTATCAACCATTGATATTGCACATATTTTTGAAAGGAGGTGTTTACTATGAAGGATCGAATTAAAATCAACGATAGTGTCACATCGGCGAGTCAACCATCAGAAGAAGAAATTAAAAAACTACCGCAACAAGGATTTAAATCGGTTGTCAATCTTCGGGCTTCCGGGGAAGAAGATCAGCCACTTTCTCCAAAAGAGGAGGGGGATCTGGTTAAAAAAACAGGGATGAAATACCTGCATATTCCGGTATCAACTAAAGAAGAAATCAAGCCGGAGTTGGTTGATCGATTTCGAAAAGAAATAGAGCTTCTCCCGGCACCTGTTTTCGTACACTGCCATACGGGGAAGCGCGCCGTGGCGTTTACTATGATGTATCAGGCATTAAAAGAGGGAGTCACGGGTGAGGAAGCGATTCAGAAGGCAGAGTCTATGGGTTTTGCATGTGATGTGCCGCAGTTAAAAGCGTTCTTCATAGACTATATTAATCAGCACGGGAAAGTGTAGTTATAGTGAAACGTTAAGAGAAAGTAGTCATTGCGATGGTTAGCCCAAAGCAATCTTTAAAAACCTCTTTAATTAGTTTTTTTAATGAAAAGTTTTGAAAATCAAAGAATATAAGGAGAAGTTTTAAAAATGGAAAGATACAAATGTTTGGTTTGTGGATATATCTATGACCCCAGTTCTGGCGATCCTGACCATGGAATTGATCCTGGCACCAGCTTTCAAAATTTACCTGATGATTGGACATGCCCTCCATGTGGCGCTCCAAAGGAACAGTTTGAACAAATTTAAAAGTTTTGGATAAATGACATATCAATGGAGACAGATGGGGGTAAAAAATTTCTGGATTGACCTGCTCAACTTCAACGGAGATTCACCTCAAGTCAAAAAACAAAAATGCCGCCGGAGTATCGTGTACGCTAGCACATTACCGCAAACACATGCCTCCGCGTACTATCTTCCTTTTCTGACAATGCACCCAGTGCACAGAGATCGTCTTTCTGTGCGGGTGCAAGTCTTATCGCTTCAACCCCCAAGGGAGGAACATAGGGACACTTCCCATGTTTTTTTCACCAGATCAAGCAATAAATATGGGAAGTGTCCCCTTAATCCCTTAATTCCCGAAGAAGCTCTTCTTTAGATATCTTTGATTTCATAATAGCTACTTTCCGACTTATGACTTATAATCACTGATCAAGGTGTGACCCTCATTCCCCGTTTTTGGGAAATGTTTATTACTATTTTATGGAATCAATTTAAACTATTTTCAGTAAATTATTGTATTGGTAACACAGAAACATGCATACACTTATTGAAGATAAATCATTTCGAAACAAATTATATGTCTTTAAAGACAGGAGAGAAGCAGGAAAACTCCTTTCGCAACAGCTCGTGGGACACAAAAACACCGATGCCATAGTGCTTGGCATACCTTCCGGAGGCGTCCCGGTAGCTGCAGAAATAGCAAATGCCCTTGTGCTTCCCCTTGACTTACTCATTGTGCGAAAGGTACAGATACCCTATAACACAGAATCCGGATTTGGCGCTGTCAGCCCTGATAACATGGTATTATTGAATGAAAAACTCTTCAGCAAACTCAACTTATCTGCAGAAGAGGTTAAACGACAGATTCAAAGAACTAGAGAAACAATCAAAAAGAGAAACGATCTCTTTAGAAAAGGCGTGCCATTTCCTTCCGTAAAAAACAAGGTCGCAATTATTGTAGACGATGGATTGGCGTCCGGTTATACCATGCTTTCCGCCATTGCATTTATAAAAAGACATGAACCTCAAAAGGTTGTAGTTGCCGTTCCAACAGGATCAAAAGAAACGGTTGATGACGTTCTGTCTCAGGTTGATGAACTTGTTTGCCTTAACGTGAGAAGCGGTTTTGTTTTCGCCGTGGCAGACGCCTATGAGAACTGGCATGATTTGGATGATGATGAAGTACTATCTTTCTTAAAAAATTTCAACGAATCAGGGACAAGCAATGACTGATTATTGAAAGATTTTTTTTAGAACCTTTAAGATATTACGATTTATCATTATTGAAAGGAAGGTAAACATAAATAATGATTCCCATTCATGAACTGCTGAACAAAATACTTTGGAACAGCGAATTTGGGAAAGGTACTTTTGAAATCGGTTACTTTGACCGCGTTGCACAGAAAATCATGAGGGTCCCCTTTAAAAATATCCTTTTAGAAAAAGGAAACCACGCTACCTTCCAGTTGATGGACGCTAATAGAGAATTATTAACAATTCCTTTTCACCGTGTGAGGGAGGTCTATAAGGACGGAGAACTGATCTGGAACAGGCCACATTGAATCGTTTATCTTTTACGCCTGCCCGGTGAAGTGGCCTCTTTTCCTTGTTTATATGTGTTTGCCAAATTATTATCTATTGCAGACCATATTTATTCCAGACCAGCATTGTCAATAGATAAGGCTTGACCCCATCGATTAAGCTCCGTAGGAGCGGCCTGTTTGTAACAAAATAGGATATTATAACAGATCGTAGAGACAGGTTTGAAACCTGTCTCTGCAATTAGGAGCGACCTGTCTCTTGTAAATCCATATTAAACAGGTCTGCCTGAATATGGACAGGCCGCTCCTACGGAGCTATTTACTCTATTGAATTTTATTGTGCTACAAACAGACCGCCCCTAACGGGG
>NZ_CAADGZ010000224.1:0-2798 GCF_900696675.1 uncultured Candidatus Kuenenia sp.
ATGGGTTCATTCCCTTTTCCATTCGAAGCTGGAGCTTCTCAAACAATCCCGTTCCCAAGCCGGAGCTTGGGAACGAGCGGTTTTTTTCATAGGACTAAAGTATTACAATTCTTTGTAAAAAAACAAAATATGTGAAAATATACAAAAAATCGGGAATGCACCCAACGCAGGGTTAATCTTGCGTAATTTACCATTAACAAAGGAAGCGAGTGGGTTGTCTACCTCAACTTATTGAGAAGTTAGGTGCATCGGTGTTAACTTGTTATTGAGGCTTTTTCAATGTTCATAGTTGCAGCTTTTATTTCCTGGGCAGTCAGACCGCCGGTATGCTCCACTGTTATAACTACCTCTTTTCCTGATGGGAGATGAATACCGTGCACCTCCAGTATTCCAATATCATTGTATTTATAGGCCACCTCGATGGGGCTGCCTTTTGGTGAAGGGGGGATATCCCGTATCGAACCTTGCGCGATCATATTGCAGTCCAGGGGGTCGCATGTATCGTTTTCTCCCATAATTCCGCCTTCCATAATCCGCAGAAGAATGGAAGTCTGGTTGTCGGTGAGTGTTTTAAAAATATCCTTTTTTTCAAACGGCAGGGGAGTAAACCTTGGTATCATTAGAAAATTCCGCTCATTCCCATCTCCGTCCAATGCGATGATGCCCAGATTATGTGAAGCGACTTTTTGCACTTCCACTCCGGCGAGCCTCTTCACCACTTCAACGGGCATATCGCCGCTGGAAATACTTAACATTGCGGCGTGCCAGGCAGCGCCAAGGGCTACGCATTCATCAGGGTTTAGTTCATCGCTGGGCGTTTTTCCGCTTATTTCTGCAATCATATTCCTTATCATGGGCATTCTTGTAGAACCGCCCACCAGGAGAACCGCCCCGACGTCTTGCCACGTCATGTTTGCATCGCTCAGCGCTATTCCGCATAATACCTTGCAACGGTCAATGAGATATTTTGTAATTTCTTCAAACGTATCTCTGGTCAATTCTACCAGGAGGGTATTTCCCGCGTGCACGCACATAATCTTTGTCTTTTCGCGTTTTGTGAGTTCTTCTTTTGCCTTAATTGCGCGTAATTGCAAATCCTGATACGCTGAAAGATCATCCAGCGGGTATGTTCCGTATTTTTCCTTAAAAATCTTTGATGCATACCGGATGATTTCATCATCCCAGTCCTTGCCACCAAGCAAGTGGTCGCCATTAACCACCACCTCCCGTATTTTTCCGCCTTTGATTTCAAGGATAACCACGTCAAATGTTCCACCGCCAAGGTCAAAGACAAAGACATTTTGATCCTGTTTGAGTTTATCGAGTCCATAAGAAAGCGCGGCGGCCACCGGTTCGTCAATTACCGCCAACACGTTAAATCCCGCAATGACGCCAGCCTCTTTGGTTGCAGCCCTCTCGGGATCCCCAAAATAGGCCGGACATGTAATTACCGCATCTGTTATCATTGTTCCCAGCCGCTCTTCGGCGTCATTTTTCAGTTTTTTCAGGATAAACGCCGAAATTTCCTGGGCGCTGTACTTTTTCCCCTCATGCTCAAAACACCAGCCCTTTACCAGTATATTCCCCTGCTCATCCTTTTTATCTTCTTTTGGTTTTCCCATTTGTCTTTTTACAAACTCAACGACCTTGTTTGGTTCCGCTACAGCATTCTGTTTTGCTATTTCTCCTACAATAATATCATTCACCTTTTCAATAAGGACCACAGAAGGCGTGATACGGTCTTGTTCGGGACTGGGAATAATCTCTGCTTTGCCGGTGTCCTCATTAATGTGCGCAATGGCTGAAAAAGTAGTGCCCAGATCAATTCCCACTACGGTTGTTTTTTTAGGCGACATAGTTCTCTTCTCCTGTTTTTGTTTTTTCCAGAGCATCGTTTTTCAGAAAAACCGACACGGGTACTTTCCACCGGCAAAGATGCGTGCCGTACGCTGCATCATTCTTTACGATATTTCTTTATTATTACTTCCTCAGGCCTTAGCGTCTTGCCGTTCCAGCAAAAACCCGGTTTTACAATCTTCGCCACCTGGTTATTTTCGCTTTCTATGCTGGTTGGTACCGTACCTATCGTTTTGTGAAGTTTATAATCAAGAAAATCCGGATGTTTGTGATACAGTGTTACCTCTCTACGATACAGAATTTCCAGAAGCCCTTCCTTTATCGTATGCATATTATGCCTCATTGCTGCAATATCATCCTTTGTCATATCCTGCTTCTCTTCGAAAACCGAGAGTACCTGCATGAAATCATCATAAAGCATAATCAGGTCAATGAAAATAGGTTTTTGCGACTGGGAAATGAAATTGTCACGATAGAGTTTCAGTTCTTCGTGGAGTTTCTCAATGGTCTTTTCTTTTGTTTCGTCGTAAGACAGGCGGGTTTCAATCAGTGATTTCACTTCTTCCAATAAAACGTTGTGGGATGCAAGCATTTCTGTAATGGTGGTTTGTTCTGTACCCTTTTTCCCGGAATGTTTCATCTCGCCCTGCTGTTTCATCGGATTGCCATTTTCTGTATCTTCAGGTGTAATCGGTTTTTCAATACCTTTCAATCATACTCCCTCTTTTCATGCATTTTATTTCATATCGCAGCAAAGCCGCAACCAAAATGTAGAGACGCACCGGCCGTGCGTCTGTCCTTTAACCACAAAGGGCCTAGCGCGGCCTTTGGCCGCAACCAAAAAGGTGATTTTTAGTTTATTATAAAGTATAGTAGTATCCTCGTAAATAGTAATCAGACAATTTGGAGGACACTACTTATGAATAAGTTGATGGAATTAT
>NZ_CAADGZ010000225.1:0-2747 GCF_900696675.1 uncultured Candidatus Kuenenia sp.
CTTCATCGAAATGGTGAATCTCCTTTCAGGTGTTTTTTGTTATCAATATACCGCCGAATACCTTGGAAATCCTACCATTTCAATCCTATTCCTGCAACAAGGCTTTGCCTTGTTTGCAGGATTTAGGTATTAATATAAAAGTACCCAAAGGTTTTAAATAAAAAGTATTTACATACTGTAAGAACCAGGTATAAGCCCAGAGGAGCATTGGCGCCCTTTGTTCGGCCAGTGGAATAACATGGTTAGTTTCTGAGAATATAAGCTATGAACGAAATTACACATATGACTGAATGGCCAGGTAAAGCGTATCCGCTTGGCGCTACCTGGGATGGAGCGGGGGTTAACTTCTCGCTCTTCTCAGAGAATGCCACGGGTGTGGAATTGTGTCTATTCGATGGACAGGACGGAAATCATGAAGTAGCCCGTATCCGGATGGCTCATCACACCGATCAGGTCTGGCATACCTATCTACCCACAGTGCGCCCGGGTCAACTTTATGGATACCGTGTTTATGGTCCCTATGAACCTAAGTCAGGTCACAGGTTTAATCCGGCCAAACTTTTACTGGATCCATACGCCAAGGCGATCTCTGGAACCATCTGCTGGAGTGATGCGCTGTTTGGCTATACACCGGGGCACAAGGAAGCTGATCTTTCCAAAGACGATGGAGACAGTGCGCCTAATATCCCCAGGTGTGTTGTCGTTGATCCCGCATTTACATGGGGAGATGATGTGTCCCCTGGCACTCCATGGCATAAGACCCTGATTTATGAGCTGCATGTGAAAGGCTTTACGAAACAACATCCTGGTGTACCAAAAGAACTGCAAGGGACGTATGCCGGCCTGACATGCCATGCGGTAATAGATTACCTTCATTCACTGAAAATTACCGCAGTTGAATTAATGCCGGTACACCATTTCGTGGATGAAAAAGATCTCATCGGACGCGGTCTTTCTAATTACTGGGGTTACAATTCTATAGGATTTTTCGCTCCGGCGGCGCGTTATTCCGGTTCCGGTATAATGGGAGAGCAGGTTAATGAGTTTAAGACCATGGTTAAAACCTTCCACCGCGAAGGTATAGAGGTCATTCTCGATGTGGTATACAATCATACTGCTGAAGGAAATCATCTGGGGCCAACTCTTTCTTTTCGCGGAATAGACAACGCCAATTATTACCACCTTGCATCAGACAACAAGCGCTATTATGTGGATTACACAGGATGCGGAAATATGCCGAATATGATACACCCGCGTGTACTTCAACTTATTATGGACAGCTTACGGTATTGGGTGCTGGAAATGCACGTTGACGGGTTCCGTTTTGACATGGCGTCTGCCCTGGCACGCGAGCTTCATGAAGTAGACCGGCTTGGCGCCTTCTTCGATATAATCCATCAGGACCCGGTGTTGTCGCAAGTCAAACTTATTGCCGAACCATGGGACCTGGGGCCAGGAGGTTACCAGGTAGGAAATTTTCCCATCCTCTGGACGGAATGGAACGGAAAATATCGTGATACGGTGAGACAATTCTGGCATGGTGATAAAGGTGTAGCAGGGAATCTTGCCTATCGTCTGACAGGGAGCAGTGATCTTTACGAGCACGGAGGCCGAAGGCCATATGCCAGCATAAACTTTATAACGGCACACGATGGATTCTGTCTTCACGACCTCGTTAGTTATAATGAAAAGCATAATGAGGCTAACGGAGAGGGAAACAAGGATGGAACAGATTACAACCTGAGCTGGAATTGTGGAATAGAAGGACCAACCGACAACCAGGAAGTCGCAAAATTACGAGAGCGGCAAAAACGCAATTTTATTGCCACCCTTATACTATCACAGGGGGTACCCATGTTGCTGGCAGGAGATGAAATAGGCCGTACCCAAAAGGGTAACAATAATGCATATTGTCAGGACAATGAGATTTCATGGATAGACTGGGATCTGGATAAACCGCGGCAGGAACTCCTGGAATTCACCCGTCTCCTAACTCAACTACGCCATCAACATCCTGTCATGAGGCGGCGGCACTTTTTTCAGGGACGAAAGATTACCGGCTCAGAGGTAAAAGACCTTACATGGTTCCGGCCTGATGGGAAGGAAATGACCGATGAGGACTGGAATAATCCTAGTACCCACTCTTTAGCGCTCTGCCTGGCCGGTTATGCAATAGAAGAAGTTGATGAACGTGGAAAACAAATTGTAGATGACACACTGTTGATTTTAATGAACGTTCATCATGAATCTATCTCTTTCGTTTTGCCGGCGCATAATCCAAAAATACAGTGGAAGACACTTATAGACACGCGGGAAGCAACGGGAAAGAGAAGCATACAACTAATGAAGGGTGGAGAACTTTACAGCCTTGAAGCACGATCCCTTGTATTGCTTCAATTAGTTGAGGAAAGGAGGTCATCGCCTCTTGCCTGAAATGGTGAATATACATCACATCTTAGAGGCTAAAGAAATTTGTCATATCATTATTGAACCTTCTTCGCGACCTGTATATTACCGGGAATGTAATGATGTAAAATTTTGTCATCGTACAGGATGGGGGGTACCCCATAAGCGCTAACTTGTTTTATTGACAAATTTTATTCATCATGGTATTTTTATGTTAATTATCCCGCTAATCACTCTATAGGAGGATAAAGCCATGATGAGAGAAGATTGGGATCTTCTAAGAACTTTCTTCCCAAACGATTGGAAAAGTTTAGCCGTTGATACAAATGCTTTAAAAGGCT
>NZ_CAADGZ010000226.1:0-2735 GCF_900696675.1 uncultured Candidatus Kuenenia sp.
TCTCGGATGTGTGTGACGCTAATGGTATTCATCCAACCATGTACTATCGTTGGCTGAAGGAATTGCTGTCAAATGCCGTATACGCCTTTGGAAAAGGGAAGGACGGGGAGTGCCAGGAATGGAAGAAAAAGGCATTGGAACTGGAGAAGAAGCTTGCCCGCAAAAACGAGGTATTGTCAGAACTGATGGAGGAACACGTTGCGCTAAAAAAAAGTCTTGGGGCAAACTAAAAGGCATTTGGGTAGCCCATGATACAAGGGATATCGTAGTTGATTTTGTCAATAGGTGGTCTGGAAAGGCGGAAATACCGGTGTGCCAATTGATCAGATGGATTGGTATCTCCCAATCTAAGTTTAATGAATGGAGAACTCGTTACGGCAAAGTAAATGAGCACAATGCGTGGATACCGCGTGATACGTGGCTTGAAGAGTGGGAAAAGGAGGCGATCCTTGCCTATTATGAAGAGTATCCTCTTGAAGGTTATCGTAGACTGACCTTTATGATGCTGGATGCTAACATTGTGGCAGTAAGCCCGTCAAGCGTGTACCGGGTGTTGGTGAATGCCGGTGTAATGCGGGAATGGAACAGGAAGCCATCCAAAAAAGGAACTGGGTTTGTGCAGCCTTTAATACCGTATGAACACTGGCATATAGACGTGTCGTACCTGAATATTGGCGGCACATTTTATTATCTCTGCGCAGTTTTAGACGGCTATAGCAGGCAAATAGTCCATTGGGAAATTCGGGAAACAATGAAGGAAACGGAGGTGGAAATCATCAAAGCAGGAAAGTATTCGTCCCTATTGCCCAGTAAACCTGCAAGACGCCCGACGAATTGTGGAGGAATTTGTCGCGCATTACAACACGAAACGATTACATAGCGCAATAGGTTATATCGCTCCGCAGGACAAATTGCTTGGACGTGAAAAAGAAATCTTTTCCGAACGAGACTGTAAATTAAGTGAAGCAAGGGAACGACGGTCGGCTAAACGGAAAATCGCTTGACAGAAAGGAGGCGAAGAAATAGTATCTTGCCGTTCGGTAAAACAGAGGTAGGCTCTGCTGGGGAGCAACCTGCCAAGGGATAGCCGAACGGGGGACGACGGATCGTCTTTTCCGAGAGAGGAGGCAAATCGCTCCTCTCTCACTCACAATCAAAGAATGACGAACCAGAGTTCCTCTTATGCCTAAAATAAACCCTGGGATCTGAGGCAAAGCTCCAGCTTTAGTAGCTTATTTTAAATTTGAAAATTCCAATTCACGGTGAACCAACACAAAAATGTCACGAATTTGTTTATACCGTTACTTTGAATGAGCGCCAAAAAATCCTTGAAGAATTTGCAATTGGGAATATACAAGTTATTGTTGCCGTAAAATGTTTGGACGAAGGCGTAGATGTGCCCGCAACAAAAATTGCATTCTTTTTAGCAAGTACAAGTAATCCGAAGGAGTTTATACAAAGACGTGGACGCATCCTTCGTTTGTCAACTGGCAAAAGCAAATCAATAATATATGATTTTATTGTAGTCCCAAGACTTGAATATATTTCGTTGAAAAGAGATGTTGATGCAAGTCTATTACGACGGGAAATGCCTCGTTTTGCTGAAAATTAGAAATTACATCATTTATGAATTTTAAACATTTGGTAGGAAAATCAACTCTCAAAGAGGGGATAACAATACATAAAAACTATGAATCTTTCTTTGAAAGCCCTAAAGTTGGCGACAAAAAGGAGATTACTCTCATATTTGGGGATAGTCAGAATACCAGAGTTGCTTTAAGGAAGCTAAATAACATTCGACAACACGTCCAGATAAAATATACAACAAAATCTCATGTTCAATTTATAAATTGGTTAAATGATATTTTTAAAGCTACGAAATTCGGTAGAGTTGGAGAGTTTTTGGAATTTAAGAAAATATCTTCCGATGTTTATAAATTAATTCCAATTACAATACAAGATTCGCACAACACAAGATTATATATAGCAGATTCAATGCATTACAAATCATTGGATATTGTTGATAAAGATTTATATTTAGGTGAGATTGAATCAATAGTAAATAGTATTAAATTTCAAATAGATGAAGGGCAGTCTTATTACAACAAAAAGTTAGAACAGGCATTTATTGAGTATAGCTGGCAAAAAGAAGGTAGAGCCATACCTGAATTAGATTTAAAATATGACTTTAGAAAAAATGGTATTCAGATCGAAGTTGAGTTTGGGAATGCAAGGTCATATTATCAGGATTACATCAAATTCATGCTTTCTTATTGTTCAAGGCAGATACATTTGGGAATGTTAATAACACCAACATTTGATTTTGCAAACATCCTTTGTGAAATAGGAAAGCAAAAAGCATTACTTCGGGGAAGGAAATCTTATTCAGGTATGATGCATTACGAAAAAGCTTATAAAGAGTTTACTTATCTTAAAAATATTTTTGATATGCCCATTGTTATTCTTGGGATAGATATAAATTATCTTTAAAAAGTATAGAATATAAAATTACTATAAGAATTATTCAATTTTATATTAGTAGAGTTGAATCCACAGAAAATGTTGTGTTGATGGTTTGGCGTAATGGCAACACTTCTTTGGAATGATATATAGTCAAACAAATCAGATTTTCGAAATTTGCTCGCCAATAATTTGAAAATTTTCAGTTAAAAGAGTAGACAATTCATCTGTATACTCGTTAATATTTTTGAAAAAACTTAAACATTTGTTTTTAA
>NZ_CAADGZ010000227.1:0-2696 GCF_900696675.1 uncultured Candidatus Kuenenia sp.
ATCTACTGTCTTGCAATTGGAATTACATCTGAAGCTATCAGTTCGATATCGTATTTCGTGTTAAAGTTATTTATCACATACACCGGCCCCTTCTCGCATTTTAAACCAACCGACATGATTTCTGGATGGTTTTGCTGACAATGTTCATTACCAGAATGCAGGGTCGCACTTTGCGATCCCAAAACAGTAGTGAAAAACCATTCCACGGTAGAACTGCTATTATTTTTCCACTTTAGGTCACCCATGTAAAACACCTTTCTTGTAATATTGTGATTCACATAATAATGAATACATAAGTATCAGATTCAATACAATCCATCCCTTAAATATAGAGAGGCGGTGAATTGACCACAGGCCTCACCGCAATTGTTAATTACTCTCTACTATACCTCCCTCGCTTTTATAGATACAACACTTAAGGACATACCCTCCCTGGTGGAGGCGGGTAAGTCTCTAACCGGGAATCCTGGATAGTATCCACATCTATTTGTTGTTCAAACCTAACCAGAGTTCCAGGAGCCACTGCCTGCCATGTAATGCGTGGAAAATAAACCATGACTTCGCACACGTTTATTCGCTCTCTTCTATACTCAGAAGGACCATTTCTAATATTTAATCTAACACCTTCATTAATAAGCGTATTACCTAATATTTCTGAATAGCTCTGACCAACAACATCAGGCATTCGAATTACAGGGGGATTGTTTAGGTTTTCACCATACATACGCATTGCAGATAATGAATCCCGTAAACTGAGCTGATTTCTTTGTCCCATCCGCGCTGTGTTGGCTGAATTATGTGGTACTATCGTAGGTTGGCCATTTCTAGTAAATTCGTTATTTCTATAATGCATTATAGAATCAAAGTCGTAGACGGTGTGTTCTTCAGAATTTATAATATTAAAATTATGAACCTTGTCCGGTATTATATTATCATATAAAATTTTGACATAACTCCCACGACCAAGTTGTTGGTGTTCATGGACCAAACCCATGGCGTGTCCTATTTCATGAGCAATTATCCCAGGTATTCCCCAACTAGTAATAATTAAATCCTGCGGTCCACCAATTTGCCCTACAAAAGACTGATTTACCGTTCCTGCAATAACATTGATAAAATCAATTTCCGTAGTGCGATTAACAACATTGATATTGGATACATCACTCCACCATTGGCATGCCTGAAGAAATTGGTTTTGTTGTAATTGGGTGACTGTCGCATCAAACACTATCGGCAAGATTCCTCCTGGCCAACGATTAGCTGGAATCTCTTCGGCTCCTTTTATTGTTAAAAAAGGTAACAACATATCATCATAAACAGCATAATCAACTCCTTTATGCTTTACGATCTCTAAATTGTTAATATCTGGTATTATATTAGGTTTTAAGTCTAAAGTTTCATATCCAGAAGTTCCAGCCATAATAGGAGATAGGGTGATTGAACAAAATAGCCCAATACTACCCATGGTCATCCATAGCGTTTGCATGTTTATCGCCATATTCATTCTCCTTAATTATTCAATTATTAAAAATATAAATTTTTAGTCCTGCTTCATTACAAAATTCTCCTTTTACGCACTAAACGAATGAAGTGATACCAATCAAAAACTCTGTGCATCTGCATTCAACACCAAGTGAGTGCGGACTTATTCGATTTCTCAAGCCCAGCCCTTCACCCTGGTGAAGGGCTGGGCTATTATCTTATAACAGGGTTTTTCTCCCTCTTTACGGTGTCCAACTCTTATGGGTTCAGTATATACCACTCACAAATTTCCTACGGACTTTAACCAAATCAAATATTCATCATTTCGGTTTGTCTGCATCTTGTTTATCACCTTCTTTTTTATCACTATAAGTGAATCGTTCCTTGTAAGTATACTTATTGTTATCAGTGATTGCATCTTCCGGGTCAAATTCCAATGTAATGTACACTTCCTCACCTGGTTGCGGAATATCTTTGTCTTTATAAGGTACTTGCACTGCAAGTGTTTTTTTATCCTGACTTAAATGTTTATTATTTTTCATATCTGCTTCTAACGTTCCAAATTTTACGTTTTTCACTTTATCCATCACAGCATTATTTGCCTCAATTTCTATAAATTTACCTCTTGAAGCGCTCTTGGGGTTAATTTTAGTTATAGCAAATGGTTCTTCTTTCTTAGTTGTTGTTGAAGATGCTATATAGGTAAACGCCCCTTCGGCAACGAGAAAATCTCCTCCAGTAGCAACTTTCACGTCAAATTCTTTCTTTGTTTCTCCATTAAGTATATCTTTATCAACTGCTGGGAATTTAGCTGCAATAAAGTCTCTTCCCAATACAGTGACATCAGATGTAGGAACTTCCATCCCGCCAATATATACTTTTGCATCATTGCTGAAGTTTTCTCCCCGAATTGAAACCGTAGTCTGATGTTTACCGTCAGCGATACCTTCATTCGGTAAAACAGCGTTTATTCTAATGAGAGTGCGGTCAAGTTTATCAGGCAACGTTGCAACTGTTAGTTGTATTTTATCCGTTGCAGGATCAAGTTTTTCGGAATCGGTATTACAATCAAAAATATTCTTTTCCACCTAAATCCTGCAAACAAGGCAAAGCCTTGTTGCAGGAATAGGATTGAAATGGTAGGATTTCCAAGGTATTCGGCGGTATATTGATAACAAAAAACACCTGAAAGGAGATTCACCATTTCGATGAAG
>NZ_CAADGZ010000228.1:0-2693 GCF_900696675.1 uncultured Candidatus Kuenenia sp.
GTTATCATTACAGGAAGTTCTTAAGTGCTGGAATGACATTGCTTGTTCTTTAGCAGAAAATACAAGAATCCGAAAAACACAGATATCAAAATACTTCGAGCATACCTAAAACAAGTTAGCGCTTATGGGGTGCAGGGGGTGGACTGAATTTCTACATCGATTCAACTACCCCTTTATTTATGAAAACAATTTTGCCCCTCTTTCCCACGCTCCGCAGACAATTCCACACCCTTAATCCCCCGCCAGCGGGGGACAGGCTTGCCACATCCCTTGCTGCTTTAATGCCCTTGTGGGGTTGATACAGATGCATTCCCGGTTTTTTGCGACACATCTGCCATGTTTTAATGAAACGTACAGTAGTATTAACCCCTGACAGCGTTGTTTTCCCCTAATCACACAAACGGTTACAAAAAATCGGAAATGCTCCTCTCCCCCCTATGTTATTTCAGCCTCGTTCTTTAGCTGTTTCCATAGTGGTTCAACGCCTAATTTCTTTACCCAATATTCCATATAATTCATATCAAGTTTTCCAAATTGTACCTCATAAACTCGTAATGCGTCGGTAAATTGTTTTTCACTGCCGCCTGAAAGTTTTGCCCATCTCAGTTTGGCCAGGATTGTATCTTCAGGTTTTGAAACCTGCAGTTTTATCCCAAGAACTTCCTCGACATACCTTCGTGAAAAACGGGATTGGTCAAAAGGTTCATCGGTTAATATCCAGAAATCAACTTTATCGCCCTCTTTTACATCAATTATATTGAACATCTTTTGCTTGTTAATTGCATCACAGATACTGTCTTCATCTGCATAAAAATCAGGCGGTGAAAAAGACTCTATCAGTTTCTTTACCGCCGGTTTCTGAATAGCTACAATTACATCTATATCGTGGGTAGAACGTGGTTCACCTTGCAGGCTTGAAGCAACGGAACCTGTTATCATGTACTGAATTCCGGCGTTTTTGAGCGCCTGAATAACCTTTTTTAATAATTCCTGTTGTGACACTTATCGATACGTTTCAAAAGTATTTTTTGAAATTCCTCATCTGAAAGATGCGGAAATCTTTTCTGCAATCCATGAATAAATAGTTGCCTGGTAAATTCAGATAATTCAAATGCCTTAAGTAACCTTTTTTCAGGTGACATTTGACGAAGTACTTGAATATACAGCTTATGATTCAGGCGCTCTTTTAAGTTCATATTTAACTCCCAAACAGATAACAACGCCTCTTAAAACTACCACAGGCATAAAATCCGCCGCTACCAAAAAATATCTTATCGGCAAAGAAGTACCTTACCATACCGGATAAACCTATCCGCGAATCCCATGATAATTGTAGGTGATTATAGTAAAACAAAAAAATATAATCAATCTGAAAAGATACGTATATCAGGTGTATCCAATGGATGACAATGACAGGCTCGATGTTGGTTAGAGCTGATAAAACAAAAGAACTTGTAATTTTCTTTGTTTTTGCTAAACTGACTGCCGGATGGAAAAAAGCAATTTTCTATCATCTCCTATCATCTCATCGCATCTGAATTCCATGGACATCACTGCGGTTTGTGTAAAGGTTATTCAGGAGCAGCAGAATGCGATTGCAGCATTGTCCGCAAAAGTAAAAATGCTTGAAGATAAAATTCAAAATATTCAACATGAAGAGGAACGCAGATGTCTACTAATATATTAGCAAAAATTCAAAAAGACCTGGAATTCATAAAATCCAAATTAATTGTAATAGACAATGAAATTGAAGACATAAGTAATGACTTGCATGAGGTTCGCCCAGAGTACATAAAAAAAATAAAAACGCTGGACAAAAGGGGGAAGTTTTCCCCCTTTTCCAGCGTTGATGAATTGCGCAACGAGATAGAACAGGAACAAAACTTATAAAATTTATAGATTTTGACCATCACGACAAAATATATTGTAAAAAGTATTCCATTAAATAAAACTATGACACAACTCACACATTTTGACGAACAAGGCGCTTCCAGAATGGTAGACGTTGGCAATAAAGACGATACCAACAGGACAGCTATCGCACACGCAAAGATCTCCACAAAACCTGAAACATTCCGCCTTATTATGGATAAAAAAATGCACAAGGGGGACGTGCTTGAGGTTGCAAGAATTGCCGGAATTATGGCGGCAAAACAAACTTCTCAGCTTATCCCGATGTGCCATCCGCTCAATATTACCAGCGTTAAAATAGATTACAAAGACAATGCCGCAGACACCATTGAAGTTTTTGCAGAAGTAAAAGTCACAGGGAAAACCGGCGTTGAAATGGAAGCCATCACCGCCGCCGCCATCTGCGCAATTACCATTTATGATATGTGCAAATCTGCCGATAAGGAAATGGTAATCAGCGATATCCACCTGGTAAAAAAATCCGGCGGTAAGAGCGGAACCTTTACCTTTGGAAAACAGTGACCGTTTTGTGGTTTTATTCCTGCTTTTCAACCACTGTATACAGCTAATTTCGGAAAGCTGAATCGGATGCGACTACTCAGCGTAATTTATAACACGCCCCCTTAAATCCTAATCTTTACCCACAAATTTCAATAGCACCGTAGTTGTACGGCCAATTGAGCTGAAGGCTAAGTGGTGTAAAGTTCGTAAGCAACTTCAATATCAGCCAAACGTGACATGCCTCGCCAAAGTACTTCACTTCCGGGATGGCCATCACCACG
>NZ_CAADGZ010000229.1:0-2597 GCF_900696675.1 uncultured Candidatus Kuenenia sp.
CCCACAACATCAACAAAGGAGTAACAAATGAGTCGATTTCGCAAATTATCGCATACGATATGGCATTGTCAATATCATATTCTTTGGACACCAAAATATCGTCTAAGAATACTTACTGGTCAAGTAGCAGAAGAAGTAGGTAAGTGTATCAGAGCATTTTCTGAACAAAAAGGCTGTGAAGTTGTTGAGTTAAATGTACAAATTGACCATGTTCATCTGCTTGTCATGGTAGTACCCAAGATATCGATATCCGATTTTGTAGGTATAATCAAAGGCAGAACAGCTATTCGAGTTTTCAATAAGTTTCGACATTTGAAGCAAAAACCTTATTGGGGTAATCATTTCTGGTCGAGAGGTTACTGTGTCGATACCGTTGGTTTGGATACGGAAAAGATACGTAAATATGTGAAATATCAAGAGCAGAAAGAGCGCCAAGAAGAGTCACAACGGTAAATTTAAAATGGGGACAACTCAACCTTGCTTCCTTTGGAAGGAAGGCATTTTCATCCCCTTATAGGGGTTATCCCAAAGCCACCTGCTCCGCGGGTGGATTCTTTACTATCTAAACATTTCTTAAACAGAGAGGAGGCTATTTGTGTCTGACCATCCAAAAAATGATATGAATGAGGAGTATTGTGAAAATATAAACGAATCTGAATACGTCCAGAACGATACGGAACGTCAAAACAACAATGCAGATGAGCATCACGAAATTAATCCTGATAAAAACAAACCAGTATTTGAAAAAAAGGAACAGAAGAAAGAGGTAAATAATTTATACGGAATTCCTGTAATTGATATTGACGCTTATGCGCCAATCAAGATGGCTGACAGGGTGGGACAGGTTGGAATCGCAAAAACACAGATGAGCATGCTCACTACGCTTGCCCTGAGTATTTTGGCAGGCGTTTTTATTGCATTGGGAGCGCAGTTATCGATGCTGGTGACCCATACTGCAACCTCAAACCTTGGCATGAATCAGTTATTGGGAGGCGTAGCCTTTACCCTTGCACTTGTGCTTATTGTCATTGCAGGAGCGGAGCTTTTTACCGGCAATTGCCTTATTGCGATGTCATATATGGCTGGCAAGATTACTGGCAGAGATCTTACCAGGAATTTGATTATTGCGTTTATTGGCAATTTTATTGGGGCGTTAACGCTCGTATTGTGGATATATAATTCCGGGCAATGGACATTTAGCAATTATCTCCTGGGAGCAAAGATTGTGCTTGCAGCAAACGAAAAGGTAAACCTGCCATTTAGCGTCGCTTTTTTCAGAGGCCTTCTCTGTAATATGCTGGTTTGCCTGGCTATCTGGTTATGTTACAGCGGGAGAAGCAATATGGATAAGATACTGTCACTGTTGTGGCCCATATCCTGCCTTATCGCCTGCGGATTTGAACATTGTGTGGTGAATATGTGGCTTATACCTATGGGTATTATCCTTAAGGGAAATAGCTCAGTCCTGGCCGCCATAATGAAGGTTCAGGGCAGAGTGGACTTTTCAAACCTTACTTTTTTTAAAGGATTTATGATTGACAATCTGATTCCGGTGGTTTTAGGAAATTTGATGGGAGGTATGGTCCTGGTTGCAGGGATGTACTGGTATATTTATTTGCGTCTGACGTCAAAAAAAGAAAACAGAATTAGTTTAAAACGTATTATGGAGTATATTTTAAAAACCTAAATATTAGGAATTTCAAAGTTGCAGGGCAAAGCGGCACTTCGCTCTCCATCGAAAAAGTCGCTGAAGGCCTAACTCTATTCTCGTTCCCAAGTTCCGACTTGGGAACGCACGTACCCTGGAAGCTCCTGCTTCCATTTAATAAGAAATATTGGGGTCAAAAGACGCTTTCAAATATTTTTCAACTGGGTCCCATTCTTTTTTTATATTCGAAGCCGGAGTTTCTAAACCTATCCCGTTCCCAAGCCGGACAGACTGGGTCAAATGAACTTTTTTGCCTACAAAGTGGGGAGTTATACCCACAAAATAAAGCAGAATTGTCCATTTGGCCCAGTCTGCGGAGCTTGGGAATGAGAGGAAAAACGTATTATGGATTATATTTTAAAAACTTAAATATATTAGATTTACGATTTGGGATTTTAAATCGTACCTCGTACTTCATGCTTTGTAACGATCCGATTTCCGGTAGGCGATGCCTCATACGCATCAACCTAACTTGGCAGTAGTTGTAAAGGTTAGCATTGCAAGAACATGTGATATTAAGTGTGGGTAGGCGAAGCGTTATCGTGCTTGTTTATTTGTGCGTTGTACGCTGAGAGGATATAAAAAACCGGCATTTAAAGCAAGGGAGAGGTTAAAAACAACAATCTTTCAAAGAGAGGGCAAAATTTTTTTTTAAATAAACACATTTTTTTCGGGACACACCTAAATTTTTTTGATATAAGGAAAATATAACTTACATAATTTCTTACAAAATCAAAAATACAAATTAAACCGTGTCTCACCATAAAAGACTAAAAGAAATCACACAAGAACATGTAAAGAGTTTGGATGAGGACAATTTGGACAGAATTGCCCGTGAGACATGCTTTGTACAACGTTCCACCAACAAGGTATCCGGCAGAGATTTTGT
>NZ_CAADGZ010000230.1:0-2569 GCF_900696675.1 uncultured Candidatus Kuenenia sp.
ATGCACGGCATCTTGCTGCCTGGTTTTAACGCATTTACAAACATATACATACACTACCAGGTAAATTGCTTGTTTGTAACATTTCTGCTGTCAAGCAAATTCTAAATTATTTTCGCTGAATAGTTACGACAAAAGGGTAAAACATCCCGCAGCATTGACGATAACAATATTTTCCCCCAAAATCTTTAGGCAGTGCCTCAATGATAAAAGCCCGCCACAACCCGCACATGCAGGGGTACCGGGATAAATATTCTCATGCAAAGGAATATCGCGAATAGATTTAATAGTATTCATCTTTATACAAAATCACACCCTTATAAATTTGGTGAAATCCGAAACCCAAAACAAATTCTAACGACAAAATGATTTGAAATACTAAAGCTCCGGCTTGATAACTAGAATATTAATGTTTAAAACCCGGTTTTTTTCACCTGTCTGCGTGCAATGTAAAGGCAGGTTGGGATTTTGTATTTTGAAATTTGTTTCGTATTTCGCACTTCGAATTTCGTATTTTTTATTTCGTGCTTGTTTGGCTCTGGCTATGCCATGTTAGGAATTTCAAAAATGTGGTTTTTCCCTATGTTAACCATTTCTACCGGCGATTTTTTTCAAATTTTCCATTCCATTCCGTTCCATTCTTCTTTTGTATAAAGAAGGTATGGATCTGAAGTCGCGCCTGTTTTGTTTGCCTTTTGCAAATGTGCAAAAATCACTTCAAATTCTTCCGGACTTACGTTTTTGCCGCCAAGGCCGCCAATAAAAGAAAGTAATACAGGCCTTTCCCTTTCGTTATACATACAACCGGCAATTTCTGAAAACAAAATACCGCCTTTTCCAACGCTTATATTCTGATCAAACACTGCAACGGCCTTCTTCCCTCTAAGTGCCGCCTGAATGTCAGTTCCAGGGAACGGTCTTATCATCCTTATTCTCAGAAGGCCGATGCGAATGCCCTTTGCCCTTGCTTTTTTAACTGCTGCCTTTCCAATGGTGGAAAAGGAATTTGTCATGATTAATACATATTCTGCATTCTCCATCATAAATTCCTCTACAACACCATGGCGCCTTCCGAACACATCTTCAAATTCCCCGGCAATTTCTTTATAAACATTGAGACTATTTCTGCTGGCAAGATGCATTTGGTATTTGAAATACGTATATGCAAACCCGCCCAGCACAGCTACGCCTTGTGACGATGGCTGGCTTGCCTTGAAAAATGCATGCCTGGAGGTATACGCAGGTAGAAAACTTCTCACTTCTTTGATATCGGGTATTTCAACCGGTTCTCTCGTAAAAGAAAGATGGAAACCATCAAAATTGACAAGCACCGGCAAGAGGACTCGCTCATCTTCCGCCAATTTATACGCAATCAAAATCGAATCTAAAATTTCCTGGCACGACTCGCAGTGAATCTGTAAAAAACCTGTATCACGTGCGGAGAGAATATCGTTGTGGTCCGGTTCAAGTGTTATCGGCGCAGATAAGCCCCTGGAGACATTTACCATAACAAAAGGGGCGCGCCATCCTACCACGGTGTAAAGCATTTCGTAGCCGTACAGAAGGCCCTGGCTTGACGTTGCGGTAAAAACCCTTACCCCCGTTACATTCGCTGCGCCAGCGGCGGTAATCATTGAATGTTCCGATTCCAGGGAGACAAACATGGCGTCCATTTCTCCATTATTTATCCAATACACCAGTTTTTCGATTATCTCCGTTTGTGGAGTGATCGGATATGTTGGAACATAGTCAACTTCCGCCAGTCGCGCACCCCATGCCGCGGCAGCATTGCCCGTTAGCATTTCCCTTTTATTGTCAATAGACATATCTCTCTTTATTACAGTATTCCTCTGTAAAAACCTCGTTTTTGTAAGTTTTTCTTCGTGGTTAAAGTCTTTTTGGTTGAGGTTTTACGGAATGGGGTAAAATCTTTATCCCACCAACTTAAACTTATTCCTGGGAGCACCGCATATCTCACATGTATCAGGAGCTGCTTTTTCAACAGTATTGCCGCAGACCTGACACACATAATAGTCCACAATTTCATTATCCCCCAGATTATTTAATGCTCTTTTGTAAAGATTTGCATGAATACTTTCCACTTTATTTGCGAAGGCAAAACTCTGCTCCGCTTTTTTATGGCCCTCTTTTTTTGCATTTTCGATCATTCCAGGATACATTTTGGTAAATTCATACGTTTCGCCGTTTATTGCTTCCTGGATATTTTCTTTCGTACTGCGGACTCCGTCTAAAGCACGAAGGTGACTGTGGGCGTGTACGGTTTCGGCTTCGGCAGCAGCACGAAAAAGCTTTGCAACCTGAGCATATCCTTCCTCTTCAGCCTTTTTTGCAAAAGCAAGATACTTTCTGTTCGCTTGCGATTCTCCTGCAAACGCCTCTTTTAAATCATCGGTAGTCGCCATAATGAATCCTCCTTTAAAAATGATACCTAAATCCTGCAAACGATTTTCGCAATGCGAAAATCAGTATTTTCCACTACCAAGATTGGCAAAAAGCGATAACAGATATCCGTTTTTTAGCAATTGTGGTAGCGCTATTGTACTACTTTAAA
>NZ_CAADGZ010000231.1:0-2522 GCF_900696675.1 uncultured Candidatus Kuenenia sp.
TAACGGCACATATATTGGGATTAGATTTATCATTATAAATATAAAAGGACAGCGATGAAAATACGAGGATTCTTAATCAGCCATCAAATAAACAGTTTATTATTTATTGTAGCTTTATTTCTATCATTATCACTTCCAATTTATGCCACAAACTGGTATGTGTATAAGAATGCAAGCGGCTCTAACAATGGAACAAGCTGGACTAATGCGTGGAAATCTTTTTCTAATATTAACTGGAGTTCAATTCAGCCAGGTGATTATATCTATATATCTGGCGGAACTGATTCCTTAGTTTATTCGGGTTCATTATCTCCTAATAAAAGCGGTACAAAAGCAAACCGAATCAGAATTTGGGCAGGCAAATATTCGCCAAATCCATCGGGGCACAGTGGCAGAGTAATAATAGAAGGAGGTTCATATAATATTCATATACAAAATGCAAGCTATCTATGGGTAAAAGGACTTGAATTAAGAAATGCAAATAGCCACGCAGTAAATATTGAGGATAACTCCACAGGGATTATAATAGATTCACTTAACATATACCAGTTTAATGCAGGTGGCGGTGATGGTTACGGAATAAGATTAACTGCATTGGCAGACAGCACAGTAATACAATACTGCACAATTAAAGATAGGATTGATGGTGTAGGGCAAAGTGATGTAATCCAAATAAATTACTGGAATCAATACAGACCAACCAGAACAATAATCCACGATAATTTTTTACATTGCAGAAGTCAAGACCCTGTTGCACACAATGATGTTTTGCAAAGTGTAGCTTGTGATGGTTTTATTATTTACAATAATATCCTCATCAGTGATTCTGTCAATAGCGGAACAGAGGGTGGAGGAATGCCATTTATTTTAAGCAGTATAAATTGGGGAGGTGATAATCCTGTAATTATTTTTAATAATTTTGCTTATATGGGCGGTCTATGGTATCCAAATGCAAACTATGGCAATACATTTTATACAAGGCACGATGGTCCGGGAAATAGCGGAAATCAACCCTCTAAAGTATTTGTATTTAATAATGCTTTTATCAGTAATGGTCCTCGAAATTCCGTATTTCAGCAAGAATATCTTGCACATTTTGTATCAAATAATATATTTGCAAGTTATTGCCCGCCTGGCAATGATCCACAGGGAAGAAGCTGGAGAAATCATAGTGCTCACGGATGGCATTCAGTGTTTGGTGGAAGTACAGCTTATGGAAACCATATAAGAATGGATAGTGCTCGTTATAATTTAGTATGGAAAGAAGATAGTGTGCAGTCTGGTTTATTTGCAGGTCAGTTTATTAAGCCTGGCGGTGGAACACAAAGCTTTAGTAATTGGAGTCAATGGGTAGCAGCAGGCGGAACAGGATTAAACAGAGACCCATTATTTGTATCTAACTTTGGTCACGAACCAGATCAGTCATTACTTAGACCAGACTTAAAACCAAATTCACCTGCTATTGATGCAGGAGAGGATTTGACATATCTGTATAATTATTTTAAGAATACTTTGGGATATGATTTGCCAGAGATGTTGAGTGATTTTTACGGTAATCCAAGAGGAGAAAACTGGAGTATCGGTGCTTATGAATATGATGCCGGACCAGATTTGACTCCTCCAAGAGTAACCGGGGCAAGTTTGCTGGACTCAGTAACATTGGTAGTAAATTTTTCAGAGGCATTAGATCAAGCAACAGCTGAGAACAAGAGCAACTACTCCATAACTAACAACATCAATGTTCTTAACGCATCACTATCTGGTACAAAAGTTACTCTTCAAACGTCTCCTCATTCTCCGGGTTCATATGTAGTTACGGTTGTTAATGTTGAAGACCTTTCCGGCAATTCCATTACACAAAACAATACTGCCCAATACATACTTTTGCCCCCTGATACGTTAATGAAGTTTCCTATAGTAGCTGTAGAAGGAATAATAATAGAGCCTGACCATACACCGGAGAAGACTATTGATGGACTGGGTGCACTTAGTGGAGACCCTGATTCAAGATGGGCTGCTGAGCCGATGCCTGAGGAATTAACATTTGATTTAGGCACAATCAGGACAGTATGTAAGACAAGACTATCATTTTATAATTGGAATGCCGGAAGGTATTATGATTACTCAATTTCAATATCAACTGATCACAATAACTGGATTACCGTTATTCCCCAAAGAATCTCTGTTTCCAATGAGGAGTGGACAGTAGATGAATTTACGTCAGTTGAAGCAAGATATGTAAGGGTTCATTTTATTAATAACAATCAAAGCCCTTGGGCAGGGCTTTGGGAAGCCGAAATTTGGGGAAGTGATGCTACCATAGTTGATCCGTTCAACAATAACTTACCATCTGGATTTACTTTGGGTCAAAATTATCCCAACCCATTTAATCCATCTACAACAATTAACTATTCTATTCCCTCATCTTCATTTGTAACAATAATAGTATATGATATTTTGGGAAAAAAAGTTGCAACACTTGTCAATGAAGAGAAACCTATGGGAAGTTATGAAATTGAGTT
>NZ_CAADGZ010000232.1:0-2385 GCF_900696675.1 uncultured Candidatus Kuenenia sp.
AATCTTAAGTCTTTTGGGAACAAGAGATTACTTCGTCGCTCCACTCCTCGCGATGACATTTTTTTACGTACACATTTTAACGAAACGATGTACTAGTTAATAATTTTACTAACCTTGAAAAATGCCTAAAAAGCAATCTCCTCTCATCCATCCATTCACTATTGGACGCACTATTTTACTTCTACTCATTCTCGCAGCCCATTCATTTCTGCTAATCGGATGCGAACGGCAGCAGACACAGGCACCACCGCCGCCTATAGTTACTGTGAGTAAGCCCGTGGTCGAGGAGGTCGTGGAGTGGGACGAGTATACGGGGCGGCTCGAAGCCGTGGATACGGTAGACGTGAGGGCGCGCGTAAGCGGTTATCTGGAATCCATACATTTTAAGGACGGCCAGATGGTGAAAAATGGTGACCTGCTCTTCGTAATAGACCCGAGACCCTATCGGGCAGAGCTGGACCGGGCTTTGGCCCAGTTAAAAATCTCAAAAGCCCGCCTTTCTCTTGCGGAGAAAGACCTCCGTCGCGCGAAGCACCTCCTGAGCGAGCTGGTAATTTCGGAAGAAGAGGCCGACACCAGGGTTTCCGACGAGCAGGTAGCTCGTGCATCAGTCGAGATGGCGCAGGCTGACGTTGACGCCGCCAGACTAAACGTAGAATTCACGCAGGTGAGGGCGCCCATCTACGGTTTGATCAGCAGAAAATACGTCACCGAAGGGAACCTCATTAACGGTGGTACCGGTGGTACACTCCTCACTACCATAGTTTCAACGGACCCGATTTATTGCTACTTAGAGGAAGACGAGCAGTCCTATCTCAGATACAGCCGTCTGGAGCGGGAGGGGATTATGCCTGGATCCGGGAAAGGAGAAAACCCGGCTTTTATGGAACTCTCGAACGAAACGGGTTATCCGCACAAGGGCTACATCGACTTCGTCGATAACAGGATGGACCCGAATACTGGGACTATCAGAGGAAGGGGCGTATTCCCCAACCCGGACAACACCCTCACACCGGGACTATTCGCCCGGATGAAGATCGCGGGCAGCGAGCAGTATAAGGCCATGCTCGTGCCCGACGAAGCTGTAGGAAGTGACCAGTCGCTGAAGTTCGTGTTTATAGTCAACCCTGAAAATACAGTTGAGTACCGTCAGGTTACGCTAGGCCCCAGGATGAACGGGCTCAGGATCGTAAGAGAAGGAGTGATGCCTGAGGACCGGGTAATAGTCAAAGGCCTGCAGAGAGTCCAGCCTGGGATCAAAGTAGATCCCGTCGAAGAAGACATAGTCGTTGATGAAATGAATTTCCTCATGCCCGGGTCCTGACGCTGGAAAAGGAGGGCGATTTTACACAAGAGCCCGATAGCAATATTGGAGGGTAATAGATAGTGTCCCGGTTTTTCATAGACAGGCCTATATTCGCTACAGTGATCTCGATCCTGATAGTAATCGTAGGTTTGATAGCGTATTTTACATTGCCCGTAAGCCAGTACCCGAAGGTCACTCCGCCTACCATAGTCGTTCGCGCGAGCTTTCCCGGCGCAAACCCTGAGGTCATAGCTGACACCGTAGCAACGCCGCTCGAGCAGGAGATAAACGGAGTTGAGGACATGCTCTATATGTCCTCGCAGTCGACGAGCAACGGCATGATGCAGCTCACGATAACGTTCGCGATCGGAACCGATATAGACAAGGCTCAGGTGCTTGTTGAAAACAGAATCGCCGTGGCCGAGCCCAGGTTGCCGGAGGAGGTTAGGCGGATAGGCATCACGGTGAGAAAAAGTTCTCCGGACATGTTGCTGGTAGTTCATCTCCTCTCGCCCGATAATACCTACGATCAGCTCTACATAAGCAACTACGCGTCGATCAGGGTTTACGACGTTCTTACTCGTATAGGGGGTGTCGGCAACGTGACCTTGTTCGGGGCGCGGGAATACAGCATGAGGGTATGGCTCGATCCCGAAAAGCTCTACTCGATGGGCATGACTGTAAATGACGTGGTGCAGTCGCTCCGTGAGCAGAACGTAGAGGTCGCGGCCGGCATCATTGGGCAGCCGCCCATGCCCCAGGGCAACGCCTTTCAGATCTCCGTTAACACACTTGGAAGGCTGGTCGAAGAAAAGCAGTTCGGCGACGTAATCATCAGGACTGGTGAAGACGGGCGTGTCACGCGGTTAAAGGACGTGGCGCGGATAGAGCTAGGAGCGAGGGATTACGGCGTCAACAGTTATCTCGACAGTAAGTCTGCGCAGGGGCTCGGTATATTTCAGCTCCCAGGGTCTAACGCACTGGCTACGGCAGAGGCCATAGAAAAAACGATGGCCCGGATCAGCAAGGACTTCCCCAAGGGTCTCGAATACAGGATTGTCTATAACCCGACGAAATTC
>NZ_CAADGZ010000233.1:0-2336 GCF_900696675.1 uncultured Candidatus Kuenenia sp.
AAGGTGGCTGCGAAAGCGGAGAATGCAGCGGCAGACGTGAAGCTCAGGTACGCTCAGGAACTCGATAAACTACGCGACAAACAGCGTATTGCCTCTGAAAAGCTGAAGGCGGTGGAGGAAGCAGGTGACGATGCGTGGGAGAAGGTCAAGGCGACCACGGATAAGGTTGTGGATGACCTTCAGGCGGGTATCGCCCACGTAGTTTCCTATTTCAAGTAAAGTAATGGCCGCACGTAAGGCTTCGTTTATGTACAAGATTGTGAATTTGTTGTAAGCCCCGCAACTTTACAGAGAATGTTCCTGTGAGTTCGGGATAATCTTCCTAACAATAGGCGAAGAGGGAAATGTTAAAGAAATATGGAGTAGGTCTGGTATTTATTGGTGCACTGATGTTTGGTGTTGGTGCGGTAAATACAGTGTTGGTTGGCTCTGTTATGGCTACAAGTCATGAAGAGGGACGTGAATGCGAAAAATGCGGACACTTGCCAACAAAACCTGAAAATGATTGCAAATGTGTATGTCACGCAAAGAAGGGTTATTAATATCCCGGACAAAGACATACATCATCTTTTGCTGTATCAATAGGTCAGCTAAATCCTGCAATCAGTTATCAACTGATTGCAGGATAAGGTTGAAAACGGATATATAAGGAAAGGCTTTTTGTGGATATGAGAAAGAGTTGTTTTGTGTGTTAATCGGGTGTGAAGTGAAGTGCCTGGATGGTTTTTAATGGTTTATTGTATCAGAAAGGATATAAAAATATGAAAAGAATTGGATTAATGGTAGCACTATTTGTCTCTATGTTTTTTATGACGTCTTGTAACAAGAAGACGCCTGAAAAAGGGGAAACCAAAGTATCGACAGAAGAGGTCAAACGTGAAACAGGTGAAGCCCTTGAAACAAAAAAAACTTACCTGACACAGCAAAAAGAAAAATACCAGAAGGATGCTGAATCAACATTGAACTACCTCAGTGATAAGATAAAAGACCTTCAGGCAAAGGCCGGGCAAGCAGGGGCAGATACCAAGGCAAAGTACAATGAGATAATTGAAGGATTACAAAAGAAGCAAGGAGAAGCACAAGATAAATTAAATGAACTCAAATTGAAAAGCGCTGACGCCTGGGAGGATGTTAAATCCGGAATGGATGCAGCCCTGGAAAGTTTGAAGAGTTCTTATAATGATGCTGTTTCTCATTTCAAATAATCTTCATACAGGTAAGAGAAAATTATGAAGACCAGGAAGATGATTTACCATCTTATTTTGTGTATTTTAACGGATCTTGTGAAACAAGAAGAGCAAACATTCACAAGTTTTGCAAAAATTAAAATCAAGGCAGTGATTTGCTATATCAAGGCCATTCGATTTATACGGCGAATATGCATCGGTATAGTACTCTTAATTTTGAGTTTAGTGGTAATGATCAGTGGTTTTATATTTTTACATGTAGCGTTTCTTTATTATTTTCCTTTGAGTAAAGAAGTAAAGATGTTCGTTATCTTTTCCCTCGGTATTGTCTATTTTCTGGTTCCGCTAGGGGTTCTTCTTTACTTTACTTCACAGAGATTCTGGATGAAATTTTCGAAAGCAAATACATTGATACAAAAAGTTTTGGGTACGGTTTCTGAAGATAAAAAATAAATGAGAAAGGAGAGGGCATGGCGGATAACCAAACTACAGAAAATGCGGGAGACATATTAAAAATTGACGAAGCGCTTGGATTGCTGGATAGAGAATTAAAAGGAAAGAGCGGTGAGATTAATCGGTTGATTAGTGAAAAATATTCAAATCTCAAAGAGATTATGAGTGGAGCAACACACACGGGCAGGGAAGCGATAGAAAAAACATGTCATACCTTGGAAGAGGCTGTTAAGAGAGGAGAGGAGAAAACGAAAGAAATAGGGATGGAAATTGATCGAAAAGTTCATGCTAATCCATGGTTGGCGGTAGGCATTGCTGCCGTTAGTGGTTTCATCTTATGCTATATCATAGAAGCAGGCAAACGTTCAAAGTGATTAGCAGGTTTTTCGTTCTTTGATAATGCATTTTGCAAGCGAGAATTTAAGCCGGGAATTAATGCCTGCTTAAATTAGTCCTTCGGCGGCTTTTTAAAGTAAAGCAAAGAGCCTCTTTACTCTAAATTCGCAACATTGAATTTCCTATGTGTTGGAATATTCAAAACTGAAAAAGATTCAGGAATAGGTAAAAAATCGTAACTATTCAGCGTAAACGATACACGGCTCGTTCCCAAACTCCAGTTTGGGAATGCATTTGTTCGAGAAACTCCGGTTTCTCGCCTGTTTGCTGATAGATAGGGAATAAAATCACAGGGTTAAG
>NZ_CAADGZ010000234.1:0-2324 GCF_900696675.1 uncultured Candidatus Kuenenia sp.
AGAAATGTGGTTAACCCCATACTCTTATCAACCTCATTTACAAGTTCATCCCGCGATATGTTTAACAAGCCCATAGAATTGGTACACACATAAAACTTTGCACCCATTGCCTTAGATTGAGTTAAAAGTTCAGATATTTCCTGAATATGGCCCTTTCTCATATGCGCTTCTAATAGTTTCCTGTGAGTCTGTCCCTCTTCATTAAGCTGGAACACAGACTTTCCTTTTATCAGATATTCTAATGCCCAATAGGTAAAAAAACACCTTACCTCTCTGCCTAATGCCAGGGCTACAAGGACTATGGAAAAACCGTGATAAATGCGGTCGTAAGAACCGCTATGAAATATGATCGCCAAACCTTTCTTATCTGTCTCCATGGTTTATTTCATTTGCCTCTTATGGTTTCTGCCCAATCCAGTAAAGGTACGCCTGCCTTTCTTGCGGCAGCAAGTTTCTCGCTTAAATTATCAACTTCCTTTTTACTCAATCTTTCGGAAAGTATGGACAAACCGTCACAGTTTGAGACGTGGACTAAAAGCTCCCTTGCTGCCGTGGTCGCCTTTTTTGCCTCTTCATCTGTCAGGCTATCCTTCTTTAATAGCTCAGCACAAGAACGGGCAGTAGCTATTACGCCATCATGCTCCTTTATTAACTGGTCTACGTGCTCGCCTAATAATACCCGCAGTGCGGGATAAAGAGTTTCTTCCTCATATCGAAAATGTGGGCCGACAGCCACGTTTATTTTGCCAAGTATTTTCCTTGCCGTAACAACATCCTTTGATTGCAAGGCTTCCATTAATTCAAGTAATCCGTCCCTTACCTTTCGGTGGTCTTCTCTAAATTCTACAATTGGATCTAACTTTGTCATCCTTATCATCCCCCTTTTTTAAATTTATTTTATGTGCATTATATAATTGGTTGCCTGTAAATGTAACTTTTCCCCTTTCAACACACAGCCTTCCTGCAAAGGAAACAATCTCTTTCATTCAATAATATTTGGCGGCATCTTCTTTCTTGAGTCCCCGTGGCCATAGACGATCAATCAATACCCTATCCCAGCACCCTCGTCCGGTTTTTCATAAACACGTTTTATTTCAAATATGGCAAATTTAAGCCTTTATTTCTAAAAATAATCAACCTTGTAAATTTATTTACGTCCTTGAATTAATAAATTCGTTATTTAATCTATCAGTATCTTCTTGTCTTAATTTCCAGCCAATTGCACCCAGGTTTTTTTCAAGATGTTCAACTTTTGTTGATTTCGAAATGACAACAATCCCCTTTTTAGAAATTAGCCAATTTATTGCAATTTGGGCCTGCGTCTTATGATACTTATCAGCTAATTCATCTAAGATTTTGAAACCCGGTTTTGCAAGCTTACCCTTTGCAAGTGGTCTCCATGCGATAATGAAAATATTATTTTCCTGGCAATAGGGAATTATTTCAGATTCCATATTCTCTGTAACTCTGCCTTTGTCTCTTACGAGTAGGTTGTATTCAATTTGATTAGCAACTATTTTGTTTTTGGTATATTTCTGCGCTTCTTTTATTTGGTCAACCGAAAAATTACTTACCCCAATACACCTAACCAGTTTCTGTTCAACTAAAAAATCCATTGCCTTCATGGTTTCCTGTATTGGGATATCCGGATTAGGCGCATGAATCAAATATAAATCAATATAATCCGTATTTAATCTTTGCAGGCTTCCTTTTGCAGAAGCAAGAAGATTGTCATAGCTTAAATGCTCCGGTGAAACTTTCGAGGTGATAAACAGGCTTTTTCTATCTAAACCAACGATTGCTCTTCCAACCAGTTCTTCTGAATGGCCTTGGGCATATGCTTCAGCGTTATCAATGTGTGTTATTCCAAGTTTGATTGCAGTTTTTATTGCAGAAATATTCTCTTTATCATACGTGGTATCTGCTTCATCTCCTCCGCCAATAGTCCATGTTCCAAGACCTATCACTGGTATTTTAATAGTATTCGACAAATTTTTGAATTCCATGTTAGCCTCGCATCAAAATCGGGTTGGAGTGTTTCTCAATGACATCCTTCCATTTCATAAATGTAATAACCGCTTTCTTTAATAGCCTTTTCAATATCCTCTGACGCCTCTTCCATGTGGCAGAAACGACATTCTTTTGTTGTGAGTGGTTGTCCCTCCTGTCCCACTCTTTTTAGATATTCAAGGCCAAATTGAAGAACCTTTTCATGTGTCTGATCATCAGGGACGATAATATCAAAATGCATTGTCAGCCCGTTTTTCTTCACTACGTGTGTGTCATAGACAGATACTTTCATAGATTTCCCCTTTCTTCTTTTA
>NZ_CAADGZ010000235.1:0-2275 GCF_900696675.1 uncultured Candidatus Kuenenia sp.
AATAAGTTCGCCTCAACAATTTCAATTATTACCTGATGTTACGCAGCCTTGAGGACTTGGAGTTCCTCATAAGCCACGCGAATGGCCTTGAGATACAAATGTGAGCGCAAAGCAAAATGCTTGAGTTTCCGTTTGATTTTCAAGCATTCCAGTTTGAAGAAAGCAAACAACGCAGCAAAGACATGATTGTTCTGGGTTACAACGCGTCGCACGGGCGCTTTGCCTAAAGCAGTATTTTGTTTGAGCGATTTGTGGAAGACTTCTATCGGCCATCGTTTTTGATAGGTCGTTAGAATGAACTCCCGCGTCACGGTTGTGTCACTGCAAGCAAGATAGAGAATTCCCGTGCTGCCATCCTTGTTGGTAAAGACTTGGCGCACGATGAGTACAGGAAAAGGTACGTCTTTGAGCCAGCCTGTAAACTTGCTCTCTTCTTGCCAGGGCAGTTCTTCAATCGAGGTGAAACGGTTGTTTTGGTAATCTTCTTCGCTCAGGGCTACCAAACGATTGGATTTCAGCGCACACACGAAGTCTTTTTTGAGCGTCTCCTTGATGTAGCTCATGTTTTCTTTGGATGAGAACCAAATGTCGAACAAAACAAAGCGGAACTTCAGTTTGTTTTTCACACAGACGTCCAGCATAGTTCTCATCAACTCGTTCTTGGTGACCAGACTGGCTCTTTTCCGCTTGTGCGTCTTGAGGTCACAGTATTCCAGCGGCTTGCGGATCAACTCAAAGGCCACGGGAATGGAGATGTCTCCAACCTGATACAGACAGTTGAGCAGGTTGAAACCTTGCACCGCTCGGCCTTTACTGTGATCATAATGCCAGCACATCACCTCGTTTTCGTCCGTGTAGGGCTTTTCCTGGACGGTGTCATCGAAGATCACGACCGCGTCTTCCCGTTCGACCTGGCGAACCGTTGGCTTGACCTCTTGCCATAAGTCTTTTGACGTATACTCCTTTCCAGACAGAAAGCGTGTCACTTGATCGTGACTGACTTGTCCGTTCACCATCGCTGAAAGACCCGTTGCGGTGGCATAGCCAAACGTACTGAGCAGGTAATCGGTGTACAGTTCTAATTGGGCTTTGTCCATGCTCCAATCTTATCCGATTTTCCAACTGCTCCCTGCGTAACATCAGTTAAGTAACTATCTCAAAACACTTTGAGGACATATAATTTTGATGCCAGCAAAGGAAAATGACGAATGAAGAAAAAGAAGCCACTCGCAACGATCTGGGAAGTTTCAGACGAACTATGGGAACGCATAGAACCTCTTATTCTGGAATTTGACCCGCCCAAAGAAACGGGCAGACCACGCATCAATCCGCGTAATGTATTGGACGCCTTGATTTTTCGGATTCGCACAAGCTGTCAGTGGAATCATATTCCGCGCGTGTATGGCGATGATTCTACGATCCATCGAACGTTCCAACATTGGGTGGACATCGATTTGTTTCCCAAGATTTGGGCGTTGTTGGTGGAAGAATGTGAAGCATTGGGGTTGGTAGATTGGGAATGGCAAGCCGCCGATGGAACGATGGGCAAGGCTCGTTTGGGAGGGGATGAAATTGGCGCCAATCCAACGGATCGAGGCAAAAACGGCTCGAAAAAGAGCATTTTGACCGATCGGCTGGGTGGTCCGTTGTCGATTGTCGTCGCAGGGGCCAATGTCCATGATGCGAAATTGCTGGACAAAACGATTGAAGCCATCATTGTAGATCGACCCAAAGTGACCAAGTCGAAGCCTCAACACCTGTGTTTGGATAAAGGCTATGACAACCCAACCAGCGCAACGGCGATAGAGAAGCATCACTATACTGGGCATGTGCGCCGCATTGGTGAAGAAAAGTTGCACAAGGGTAAAAAAAGTATCCTGCCCGAAGATGGGTTGTGGAAAGGACATTAGCATGGTTATCCAAATGTCGCGGTTTGTTGATCCGTTACGAAAAGAAATCCAAAAACTATCTTGCGCTTCTTCAACTCGCTTGTGCTATGCTCTGGTTTCGCAGACTGGCTCAAAATGCCTTTTGAGATAATTTCTTAGTAGTATCAGGTATCAGGTATCAAGTGTCAGGTATCAAGTATCAGGTTGCATAATCAGATGAGGAGGTTAATATGGCGCTGATAAAACGCTTTGAAGATATCCAAGCCTGGCAAGAGGCGCGTGTCCTTGTGAAGATGATTTATACGTTGACCAAGAAAGAGCAGTTTTCCAAAGATTATGGCATGAAAGATCAAATCCAGCGGGCGGCAGTTTCCACGATGACCAAT
>NZ_CAADGZ010000236.1:0-2240 GCF_900696675.1 uncultured Candidatus Kuenenia sp.
AAGCGTTTCCCTGTTCACCGATTCTTTAAAATGGGGTTACTCTCATTCGAAAGAGAATTTCTTAAGGCGTGTGCTAAAGCATGATGTTTGACTTTTCTCTGTTATAGAGCAACACGTCGGGGTCGCTAACTACGAGAAAGACGTATGGTTTAAAAAGGATGCTTTGTCACGTTGTCCAAAGTATCTGGCGACGAGTGGGGGTTGGAGGCTAATGGCCTCCAGCCTACCAGCTATAACGTTTCATTAAAATATCTACATTGATACCGTCATTGCGAGCGACAGCGAAACAATCTTGAGTTTTTTTGGAAACAAGAGATTGCTTCGTCGCTCCACTCCTCGCAATGACATTTTTTTACGTACACATTTTAACGAAACGATGTACTAAATATGAGTATGACGCCCAAAACAGGTTTTGTAATAGTTCAACACCTTCCTCTAAACTAATAAGCGCTAGATTGTTTTTAATATTTTTTATATGGAGTCCAATATCGAAAATAGGCAGTCGGCAGTCAAATTCTAAATTTTACCCTTTCATATGTTAGAAAAATTTTCTGCTTTTTCCCGTTCTCTTTTCCCGTCAAGTTCTGTTTCTATAATTTTTTTATAATACTCTAATCTTGTTTCAGCATTTGCTAAATTGCCATGGAACCGTTTCGTAAGGTCTTTGTAGATAAGTTTAACCGGCAGTTCCCTTACTTCCAGCCCAGCCTTCCATGCCTGTATCCATAACTGTACCGGCATGCCATAGCCTGGTTCCGTCAGGATTAAATTCTTTAATTTTTCCACCTTATATGCCTTAAAACCACAAAAAGCATCAGTAAGTTGAAATCCGGTAATATCATTTAACATCTGTGTAACTGCCATGTTAATGCGATAGCGATCATCAGGCACTTCCTGAAGGCTATTGACCGGAAGAAGATATCTGGATCCTGAAAGTATATCATACTCGCGAAAGGGCATTTTGCTTAAAAACTGCGGGATTTCTTCAGGTTCATGCTGTCCGTCAGCATCTATGGTCACCAGGTAATCATAATCATTATTTATTGCAAAATTGAACGCATCGATAATAGTTTGCCCATAACCTAAATTCCATTTATGTCTAATGACATATATGCTCTGTATGTCCTTTAAACTACTACCAATATCATTGGTAGATCCATCGTCCAGCACCAGTACCTCCACGCCGACCTTTTTTACCCTTTGAATAATGTCATAAACATCACTTTCATTGAAAACCGGTATTGCCACTACATTTTTTAATTTTTCATTTTTTCTCATTTCTATCCATTCGTCAATCACATCTGTAACTTGCTACAACCAACACAAACCATTCTTTCCGTCAAAATATGAAACGGTAAAATACGCTTCTTCAGTATATCGCTTGCTGCGTTTTCGGAGGGCGGTTAAGAATGGCACAATCATCAGGAAGGCAAATATTGGAACTTACTAATAAGTTGAGGTTTTTATAACAACTTCCACAGTACACAGTCGGCAGTCGGCAATTTGCAATTTGCCGACTGCCGACCGTACAGCAGAACGGTCAAGTTTTTAGAAATTCAGCGGTAATTTAATTATAGTGGGGGCTGAAAATCATCGGCCCCTATTTCATAAGGGAATGAATTCTCCTGGTGTCTTGTAATGCTTTTTCCATTGGTACGAGTGGCGTAATTTCTATCTCTGTAAAAAAAGGGAAGAGTGGCAACTTTGCTACAATCTCTTCCACTTCTTCATTCGATTCGGCATCGATAATCGCTGCGGCGCCTCTCCTGCCTGAAAGTTTTCCGCCTGCCACAATCTTTCCTCGCCTCTGATACCGTGAAAAATACTCCCACTCTTTTATCACATACCCCAGAAAATCCTTTACCGGCATTTGCGGCATTTGTTTTACTTCAACCTTCAAAAGAAACAACATCTCTTTTTCCCTTTCAATTGTTAAAAGCGCCATTTTATAAAATACCTTTCTTAGTAACACTTTAGTTTTTTGAAAAAGTAGGGGCGAAGCATTTACCCGTTTGAGTATGAACGCATTTATGACAATTTACAACAAATGCTTCACCCCTAAATTGCGATTGTTGGGATTTTTCAAAAAACTAAAATGCTACCATCCTTATCACATTACTTTGTTAAAATAATATGCAAAACAACCTTAATTCCCTCTATTTAAAAGGATTTATGCTTTGAAAAATCCTTGATTAATACCATACAATAAGTAGGATGCCGAACGCAAAGGCATACAAAAT
>NZ_CAADGZ010000237.1:0-2231 GCF_900696675.1 uncultured Candidatus Kuenenia sp.
TTTGGATTATTGATCATACTCCCAAGCATTTTTCCAACTTCTAAGCAAATAGACGTCAGCTCCTTATGATGTTTGTCCGTAATGTAGTTGCAGTCTCGTGCAAAGTCTAACCATGTATCTGTTTCAATGTTTTCACCATCACAGTCTGTAAGTTTGCTTACAAAATGTGCAGGATAACGCCTTTTTGCCCAAGCTTCCCTCAGGTTGGCGCAGACGGATCTTGATGATCGGCGTATTTGATCTGTAAGAGCAAAACGCTCCTCACAGTGGAATTCTTTCGAAAGTTCAAACAGTTCCATAGCAAGTGCATAAGCTTTCTGATACACCCGCAAATCCTTAGCTGATTCAATTTTCATATTATCCAGAGGCCTGAAGTCAGAGGTCAGAGGTCTGCATTAGAACGGTTGAGTCGTTAAGACGTTAAATGGTTGATTAGATAATAAACAGTTGGCAGTTTGGCCGTGAGCGGTCAAAGGTCAAAAACAGGCTGACAAGCTGACAAGCATGCAAGATTTATTAAAAATCAGGATGACATCTTACTCTCTACATCTTTTTTAAACTGCTCAATAAGTTTCTCGCCTATCCAGAAGCCGTTCAACCGTAACTTATTTATCTCATGGATTGGTTCTTTTATTAAGCCTTTCGTCCATGCAAATCTAATAACACCAACTGTGCCAATCATTTTCAGATTAACAGTCCTTGCAAAATTACGTGGCTCTCTGTTGTCAAGTAAAAGAATGCTTTTTTTAATCTCCTGTCCCAGCGTTATAACTTCGGCTTCGCCTTCATCAAGAATGGTCTGCAATACTTCAACTTCTGGCCTGTTTTTCACAGAAACAACTCTTATCCATTCTTTACATGCCTCCTCTATTACATTCGCTCCCTGTTTTCCTCTTCCTTCTACAACAACTTCCTTATACACAGCCTCAGGAATAACTATTTCCGACCATAATTTTCTTAAGATATGCAGTTGTTCAATTCCCACAAGTCCTATTAATGGAGAAGCATTGGAAATAACAACAGGCATTATGATAATTCCCTGATTGTTTCTAAATCTTCCTCATACTCAGCCAAATCATAATGCAAAGGGATTTTCCTTTCTCTTAAAAATTCCAGAAAGTCCCATACTGATAACCCTGAAAATTGTCTTGCCTGACCAAAACTTAAAAGTTTTTTTTCAAAAAAATAAACTGAAAGTTCTTTTTTTAGCGTTTCACTTACTTCACTTTCACGCAAACCAAGCGCTTTTATCACTCTTTCTGGTATTTCTATATCATATTTAACAGGCATATAGCACATTCCCCATTTATAAAAAGTAAGGCGGAAAACTGGCAAAGGGTAAATAGTTCAAATTCGAGGTAAGTGGGCAAAGATCGGAAGTCAGAAGCCAGAGGTCAGAGGTCTGCATTAGAACGGTTGATTCGTTAAGACGTTAAATGGTTGATTAGATAATAAACAGTTGGCAGCGAGCGGTCAAAGGTCAAAACAGGCTGACAAGCGGACAAGCATGCAAGATTTATTAAAAATCAGGATGACATCTTACTCTCTACATCAAAGGCAATATTCTTCACGTCAATACGAGGATCGGAAGCTTCCGAATCTCTTCCGCTATGAGGTGATGTCCCTTACACTCCTTGTCGTCGTAAGCTATGTCAATATCATTCGTTTTAGTAAAAAGGAAACAGTGCCTGGACTCCGTCCCTCTCAGTTACATGGATATCATATGTGTAACTTATTATATTGCGGTACTTATGAATAACTTGCCCGCCTGCCAGTGAAACGAGATTGTCGCTCTATGTTAGACGTCACCCTTACAGTCCGTTTACCTATGCGCGTGGCAGTAAAGAATTGTTTGAATTGTTAAACGTTTAGAATTTCAAACGTTCGGCATAATAAACACTTCTTCGGGGATTGTCAATCCAGAAATGGGAAAACTTGTTAAATAGTTGAAGTCTGATGTCTGGGACAAATTGAGTAGCGATAGTAAAAAGCATTTATTTTTAGAAGAACCTGTTTTTTTCTTGCATTTGAATTGTTTCTAGAGTATTAAATTCTGCATGAATCCATTTCTCAGTGAAAAAACCCGAATAGAATTTAAAAAAGCACATAAGAAAGAGCCTCATAGACGTCATGCCGACCGAATCAAAGCTATACTTCTTCTTGATTCAGGATGGAGTTATGAAGAAGTAGCAGAGGCGCTCTTGTTAGACGATCAAACAATCAGGAATTAC
>NZ_CAADGZ010000238.1:0-2226 GCF_900696675.1 uncultured Candidatus Kuenenia sp.
CCATTCTTTCCCGTGCCGCGTCAAACGATTTAATTCCGATATTACAGGAGATGCAGGAGGAGTACGGATATTTGCCCCTGACGGCAATGGAAGAAGTGTCGGTGCGGACGGACATACCGTTGAGCAGGATATACGGAGTCGTGACTTTTTATTCGCAATTTTCGCTGGTTCCCCGAGGAAAACATACCGTCAGGCTGTGCGCCGGCACTGCCTGCCACATAAAGGGCGCCCCGGACATCGGGGAGAAAATAGCAGACGTCCTGCAGGTAAAAGAAGGCGAAACAACACCTGACTATAAATTTACCCATAAAACGGTAGCATGTTTAGGCACGTGTTTTTTGGCGCCTGTAATGATGATAGACGACCGCTATTATGGGAAATTGACTGAAGAAAAAACCGAGGAAATTCTCAAGAGTTATTAGGGAATTTTAGATTTTAAATGTTAAATTTTAAATTAATTCAGAATTCAACTTTTCGGAAGCGAGTTGTGCTTCGGTAGTTAAATAGATTACACTAAACAGTTACAATATTAAATTAATTTTAATTCAGAATTCAGAATTTAAAATTCAACATTTCTATTAGGAATGGAGGAGAAGTGTTAATGGAAAAATTGAATAGCATTGATGCCCTGAAAAGGTATAGAAAATCTTTGGAAGCGGAAAAAAGCAGCGGGGAGAAAATACGTATTTTAATTTGTACGACAGGTTGCCGGGCGTTGGGGGCCTGGGAAGTGTACAAAACCTTTCAGGCGGAAATTGAGATGCAGTCCCTTAAAGACAGGGTGGAAGTGGTGGATACCGGCTGTCAGGGATTGTGCACAAGGGCGCCTGTAGTAACGGTAGAGCCAATGGGGGTATTTTACGGCAGGGTTACGGAGAGTGACGTGCATGAGATAGTTTCCAGGACAGTTCTTAAGGGGGAAATCATTGAAAGGCTTTGCTGCACGGAAGATGGAAAACGGGTACCCTACCGGAAAGACATATCCTTTTACAAAAAGCAGAAAAAGATTGTATTAAGGAACTGCGGGGTAATCGACCCGAAAAAGATAAGTGAATACATTTTGAGGAATGGGTATGCCGCCCTTGAGAAAGTACTTTCCGGCATGTCCCCCGACAAAGTAATTGAAGAGGTGAAGGCATCCGGTCTGCGGGGACGTGGCGGGGCCGGATTTCCGACGGGGAAGAAGTGGGAGTCTGCAAAAAATGCCGTGGGTGACGAGAAATATGTTATCTGTAACGGAGACGAAGGGGATCCTGGTGCGTTTATGGACCGTGCGGTGCTTGAGGGAGACCCTCATTCTGTAATTGAAGGGATGTTGATTTGCGGTTATGCTATAGGTTCCGGGAAGGGGATAATCTATGTGCGGGAAGAATATCCTATTGCCGTGGAACATGTGAAGATAGCCATAGGCGATGCCCGGTCACTTGGATTATTGGGAGAGAATATATTAGGGAGTGGATTCCATTTCGATATAGAAGTAAAAATGGGTGCAGGTGCATTTGTATGCGGCGAGGAGACGGCATTGATTGCTTCTATTGAAGGTGAACGCGGGATGCCGCGTCCGCGTCCTCCTTTTCCTGCGGTAAGCGGATTGTGGGGAAAGCCAACGAATATAAACAACGTGGAAACACTGGCAAATATTCCGGTAATAATCCTTGAAGGTGCGAAGTATTTCAGCGCAATAGGAACGGAGTCGAGCAAGGGGACGAAGATATTTGCACTGGCGGGCAGTGTAAACAATACGGGACTGGTAGAAGTGCCGATGGGAACAACGCTTCGTGAGCTGGTGTTTGAAATAGGCGGAGGCATACCCCGTCGCCGGCAATTCAAGGCGGCGCAGATGGGAGGTCCTTCGGGCGGATGTGTGCCTGAGCAATACCTTGATACGCCGATTGATTATGAATCGGTAAAAGAGGTTGGGGCGATAATGGGGTCCGGGGGACTTATTATCATGGATGAAACCACCTCTATGGTAGAGATAGCGAGGTATTTCATGGAATTCTGCCAGAATGAATCATGCGGGAAGTGTACTCCGTGCAGGGTAGGTACTAAGCGGATGCTGGAGATACTGACGAGGATAGCAAACGGGGAAGGGGAAAGAGAAGATATTGGCCTTCTGGAAGAACTGGCGGAAGCAACCAGGACGTCTTCGCTGTGCGGACTGGGACAAACATCTGCGAATCCCGTTGTTTCTACGCTGCAGTACTTTAAAAATGAGTATGAAGA
>NZ_CAADGZ010000239.1:0-2145 GCF_900696675.1 uncultured Candidatus Kuenenia sp.
AGATCCCGCGTCCGCGGCAACAATCACATGAATTATTAGAGGCATTACAGATAAAGTTGCCAGAAGTATTGCCAAGCCGGAACATACGGGTAGTCACTAGAAAAAAGCTTGCTGTTCGGCGTAAAAGCCAATAAATATAAGGCTTTTACGGCACTTTTGTTTTTTGACTTGGGGTGAACATCCGTTCGAAACAAAGGCAGCATAACCACCATTAAAAGTGGTATCATATGCCCCGCTCGTGGTCGGAAAGTTTGGCCCAGCAAGCCCCGTCACATATACGTTCCCGCTTGTGTCGAGGCTGAGAGAATAACCCCGATCATCACCAAACCCGCCCAAGAAAGTGGATGCCAGCAGGCTCGTTAATCCACCGTCCAGCTTCGAGATAAAGACGGCACTGCCGCTATTAAAAGAGGTATCGTATGCCCCGTTCGTAGTCGGAAAGTCTGTTGAAGGAGTATTCCCCGTCACATATACGTTCCCGCTTGTGTCGAGGGCAAGAGATTTACCATAATCATCAGCAGACCCGCCCAGGTACGTGGATGCCAGCAGTCTCGTCAGTCCACCGTCCAGCTTCGAGACAAAGACATCATAATAACCACCATTAAGAGAGGTATCATGTGCCCCGCTCGTGGTAGGAAAGTCTGATGAAGAAGTATTCCCTGTCACATATACATTCCCGCTTGTGTCAAGGGCGAGAGAATTACCAATATCATCATTAGACCCGCCCAGGTACGTGGATGCTAGCAGGCTCGTTAATCCACTGTCCAGCTTCGAGACAAAGACATCACCATAATAATTACCACCATTATAGGAGGTATCATAAGCACCGCTCGTGGTCGGAAAGTCTGTTGAACCAGTATACCCCATCACATATACGTTCCCGCTTGTGTCGAGGGTAAGAGAATACCCCGACTCACCACCAGACCCTCCCAGATACGTGGATGCCAGCAAACTAGTTAATCCACTATTCAGCTTCGAGACAAAGACATCCATATAACCATTAAAAGAGGTATCATAAGCCCCGCTCGTCGTCGGAAAGTCTGATGAATAAGTCCACCCCGTCACATATACGTTCCCGCTTGTGTCGAGGGCGAGAGAATTACCAAAATCACCACTACTAGACCCGCCCACGTACGTGGATGCCAGCAGGGGGTCGATGATGAGGTCTTTTGTGCAGTCGTAGCTTGCTACGGTGAAGCCGTATTCTAATTGCGGATCCCCGATCTCAGTCGAGGACAAGTTTCGGGTTTCGGATTTCAGATTTGTTTTACATTCCGCATTCTGCATTCCACAATCCGCAATCGTATATTTACATTCCACGTCCACTCGTTTGCCATTTATCTCCTGATATGCCACGGGCGTTGTAAATTTTACCGCACCAAGCTCAGTCTCTGCCACAAACTGCCCTTCATCATTTACCCGCAAATCTATTACACCACTGAGCTTTACCTGTATTTGTTCGGGGTTTGCGTCTGGTTTTACACAAAAAAGCTTCTCGACATTATTTCCATACGCCTTTAATTTGAGTTCTATACCGTCGTAGACTTCTCCAAGCGATACTACATCATATGCTGAAATATTGGTTTTCCATTGAGATTTGTCGGTTCCTTTAAAATAGCTCACCTTTGTTACAGCCTTTTCATTTCCAGTTATCTCCTGAACTCTGCCGCCTACAAGCGTCTCTTTAATGGCAACTCCCTGGGTGTCTCGTCCGGTATGTTTAGCAAGGCATGCTAAAAGACAATTGGTGCAATATGGGATGTTTGATTCATGATGCAAGATGCACGATAAACGATTTGTGGTATTTGACATGTTTCGTGTATTTTGCATTGTGTATCCCATTGGGCGAATGCATTGAAGACGCAAGGCATTGCGTCTCTACATCTGAACTATTATTCGGCAAGGAATACACAATCTCACCGTCCTTCGTTACGAACACAGTTCCGCCAAAAGTATTGGCATAGAATTTCACCTGTTCATCTACCTGGCCGTTATTGGCTAAGAAGGGTATTTGAAGTTTCTTTGTTTTCTGGGCAAATGCCGCCGAGTCTAATTTCGGATCCCCGGTCGAAGTCGAGGACAAGTTTTGGATTGTAGATTGCGGAATTGAGCTTTTGAATGATTGTTTATTTGAGTTTTCATGGC
>NZ_CAADGZ010000240.1:0-2138 GCF_900696675.1 uncultured Candidatus Kuenenia sp.
CTGCATTGCCTCTCCTTTTGGGTTAAGATGCTTTCTTGATAAAAAACATCTTACTCCCTTTGGGATGGCAATGCACCTTTTCTCTTACTAATCCTTACTTATTACCCACAGATTCTGCGGACGAGCCGAAAAAAACATGCTTTACCTGCCGGTCATTGACCCTGTAATGCCCGCCGGCGAATTAATACATAAGGAAGCAATACTTGACCCTTCACTGTGCAAAGTAATAAATACCGGGAAAAAATCAGTCATAAATGATATTACCACCGAATCTCCGTGTGAATGTATTGTAACACGCGGGAAAAGAGGCGGGTATGTTTGTTTTCCCATCATTATTGGAAACAAGACGGCAGGTATGGTGCTCATGATGAAAAAAGAATTCAGCACATGGAAAAACAAAAAAACCCAAAGGCTTATGTCTAATTATACAGAAACGGCAGCGCTCGCTCTGCACAAATTGGAACTTCTTGAGATAGCGAAACATACAAACGTGATGGACGAATTTCAAGGAATATACAATAAACGGTATTTTACAGAACTATTGACAAAGCAACTCGCAGTGGCAAAAAGAAGGGGCGAAAACTTAAGCCTTCTTATATTGGGTCCCGACAATCATAAAGCAACAACCGAAATATACGGCTCCAATAATGCGAGGAATCTCCTACTGCAGCAGATAGCGGGAGTCTTATGCGACTCGGTCAGTAATTCCGATATTATAGCAAGGTATGATGAAGCGGAATTCGCCATTATTATGCCGTCAACCTTTGCCACAAGGGCGCTGGTGAAAGCAGACGGAATCAGACAACGCGTAGAATATACCGGTTTTCATGATCCGGCTTCAGGCAATCAGGTAAACATTACTATCAGCATCGGCATCTCCTCATTTCCGGAACACGCATCCGAAGTAGAACCTTTGGTGACGCTCGCAAATAAGGCCTTCTACAAAGCGAAAAACGATGGAGGAAACAGGGTTGAAGCCATAGTTACTTCCCGATAAGTTAATGCCCCCTGCTTTCTTATTAATGGAGAATATGACACGGTCGGCAGTCTACAGCCATCAAATTGCAGATTGAGGACTGCTGACTGTAGCTTGTGGACTGCCGATTGAAAAGTTACAAGCCCTGTCTAAGGAATAATAATTTCCACTAACGCCCGCTTCGGTACATGGTGTATCATTTCCTTGTCCCTCCAGTATTTTATGTCCCCGTCGCTGCCCACCGGCTCAATAAGCACCTTCTCCTTCGGTTTTCCCAGCGCCAATACAAGAAGGATTTCATACTCACCGGGAATGTTCAATACGTTTCGCAATCCTTCTTTCTGTATTGATCCAATAATACATCCACCAAGCCCATTTTCCGTTGCCCCAAGGAGAATACTCTGCGCCGCAACGCCATGGTCGCACCAAAAGTTTTTGCTGATAGTGGTATCCCCAAGCATTACTATATATGCAGAAGGCCTCTCCCCTTCCACAGGCCCGGGCCAGTCCTGCAGGTAACCCGCCCAGGCAAGATGCGGGAATATTAAGGCATTCTTTTGTACGTCACAGGAAAGCATATATTTCAACGGCTGCATGTTGCCAGCGGATGCAGAAAGTCGTGCGTAATCTACAAGGGTTTCCAATACTTCCCTCTCTATCAGAAATTCCTGATAAAATCTCCGGTAACTTCTGTTTTTTATAATCATATCTTTCAGCATTTTTGCCCTCCTTCATAACTTCTCAAAAAGTTTAGGTTCTTATAATAATTTCGTAACACTTTAGTTTTTTGAAAAAACAAAAACGCTCGTTCCCAAGCTCCGCAGACTGGGTCAAATGAACTTTGTTGCCTCAAAAGTGGGGGCAACTCCTCGCATTATGCCTGTTTTCGACCCTATTTAGTGCTGTTTTTCCCATTAAAGTGGAGAATGCCTGTCGTAAAATAGGATAAATTGTCCATTTGACCCAGTCTGTCCGGCTTGGGAACGCAATGGTATTGGAAGCTCTCGCTTCCACTCAGCAAGCATTATTCGGCTCAAAATAGGACGCCAAATATCTTGATAATATACTGAAAAGTATAAGCTGACATGTGCCCATTCTCTTTTTCATTCGAAGCTGGAGCTTCTCAAACAATCCCGTTCCCAAGCCGGAGCTTGGGAACGAG
>NZ_CAADGZ010000241.1:0-2092 GCF_900696675.1 uncultured Candidatus Kuenenia sp.
ATGAAGCAAGATCACTGGTACGTCAAATTTTTATGACAGATGCAGATATAATGCCGGATGAAAAGAATGGCGTCTTAAGGATAACGATTCATAACATGACAAACCCAAGGAACAACAGATATGTTCAGCAATTATGCGATGTACTTAATAGTTCCGAAACATTATTCCCAGGCACAAATCTGCGCCTTGTATATAATTTGGTATCAAATCAAATTCCACCAGATCAGGAGTTCTGAATTTAAGTCTTGCGATCCTTTGCTTTGCGGCTTTCAGCGCCTTAAATAATGACGAGTTAGTTGGTACTATTTCTGTAGCCAATTCGTGAAATACAGGTATTTATACTCAATCAGACTGGAATCACTGGTTTCTGACATGCGCATTCATTGCCTTCTATGCCCTATCGATTAGGATCAACTTGGATTATACTCAATCAAACTGAAGCCAGTGGTTTCAGTCTGATTGAGTATAGTAATTGTTACTTTGGGGATATGGTCCGCAATACACCCGTTTTAAGGTATTGACAGAATAAAAAAATTATTTATTCTACTACGGTCGTAAGCATTTATCCTTTAGCTGAAAGTGGTTTCTTTATTGCATTTTGAGGTTTATGGACTATCTATCTACGCATTAACTCATTTCTAAGAAAAAGAGACCGAATAGAACTTAAAAAGGCGTATAAAAAATAGCATCAAAGACTCATGCCGACCGAATCAGGACGATACTTCTTATTGATTCAGGATTGAGTTATGAAGAAGTGGCAAGATTAACAAACAATCAGGAATTAAGAAGAATTATACAAAAACAAAAATTATTTCAAAGGAAGAGAAAATGGAAGAAGCAAATGGGAAAAAAAGGTATCTACCGGAAAAACGAATGTAAATAATGAAGCAGCATTTATTCGAAAAGAAAGCACTCTCTGAAGTATGTGACGCTAATGGTATTCATCCAATCATGTACTATCGTTGGCTGAAGGGATTGCTGTCAAATGCCGTATACGCTTTTAGAAAATGGAAAGTCAAAGAGTGCCGGGAATGGAAGAATAAAGCGTTGGAGCTAGAGAAGAAACTTGCTCGCAAAAACGAGGTATTGTCCGAACTGATGGAGGAACACGTTGCGCTAAAAAAAGTCTTGAGGTAAACTAAAAGGCATTTGGGTAGCCCATGATACAAGAGATATGTTGGTTGATTTTGTTAATCAGTGGTCGGTAAAGGTGGAAACACCGGTTCGCCAAATGATCAGACGGGTCGGTTATCGCTGTCTAAGTTCAATGAATGGAGGACTCGTTACAGCAAAGTAAATGAGTACAACGCCTGGATACCACGTGATACGTGGCATGAAGAATAGGAAAAGAAAGTGATACTTGCTTATTATGAAACATATCCTCTTTAAGGATATCGGAGATTGGCCTTTATGATGCGGGATGCAGACATTAGCAGTAAGCCCATTAAGCGTGTACCGGGTGTTGGTGAATGCCGGTGTAATGCGGGAATGGTATAGGAAGCCCTCCAAAAAAGGAACGGGGTTTATGCCGCTTTAAGACGCAATGAACACTGGCACATAGATGTGTAGTACTTGAATATTCGTGGTACGTTTTATTATCTCTGTGCTGTTTTAGACGGTTATAGCAGACAAATAGTACATTGGGAAATCTCGTGCTAAGCCTGTCGAAGTATCGGGAGACGATGAAGGAAACGGAGGTGGAAATCATCCTGGAACGGGCTAAAGAGAAGTATCCGGATGTCAAACCAAGGATCATTTCTGACAATGGTCCACAGTTCATAGCAAAGGATTTCAAGGACTATATCCGGATAGGCGGGACGGCGCATGTTAAAACAGCACCTTTCTATCCTCAAAGTAACGGGAAAATAGAAAGGTGGCACAAAACAATTAAGCAGGAAAGTATTCACCCCTATTGCCCTGTAAACCTGCAAGATGCCCGGCGAATCGTGGATGAATTTGTTGTGTATTACAACACGAAACGATTACATAGCGCAATAGGTTATATCGCCCCGCAGGACAAATTGCTCGGACGTAAAAAAGAAATCTTTTTGGAACGAGACCGAAAATTAAGTGAAGCGCGGCAACGGCGGGC
>NZ_CAADGZ010000242.1:0-2086 GCF_900696675.1 uncultured Candidatus Kuenenia sp.
CCAACTTCGACAAGCAGAAATCGTATCTCTTTTATTGCCAATGTGATACGACTTTAGTCCTTCATTTTTCGGCACTACATCTTTGAGTTTTCATGGGTGATTTTATATTTTTTCTGCCTAATGGTGTATGTTTAATTTGTAGTTTATTGTAAATCGTGTGCTGCTTTTCCGTGGGCGCTGTGCAGGTTCTGACGTCAATAACGCAGCCGTCCTTTGTGTTCATGGTCGTTGTTACCCTTATATGGGTGGCAAGGATATTACGAATCGTATTCCAATTATAATGAACCCCTGCGGTTCTTAGCTTTTTTAATATCCCGGCAAGTATGTGATAGGCCAATACAGTGACATGCACGTGGGCAATGGTTGGGGTATCTGTGTGGTGAAAGTTTGGCCGTAAACCAAGGTTGCCTTTCATTGTTTTAAAACTTTCCTCAACAGTACTCAACGACCTATGGAGCTTTGATATCTCTTCCCCGCTAAGATCAAGTCGGTTTGTCCGTAATACATACGTGCCTATGGCTTCTTCCTTTGCTTGCGCCTGAGCATTTTTCTTAAATTTGATATCGGTCGCTTTGCCATCCGTCTGTTCCACTTTGATCGTATATAAATTGCCCACCTTGTAGCGTTCTTTTAACCGGCCTATCCTCTCTATGATCGTATCATATTTTTTCTGTCTTTTTGGCTTCTCTAATCCTTCTTTTATTGCCGAGAGCGCCTCTTCAAACCTTTGTTCTTTCAGGGAAAGGATGGACTTCTCTTTTGCCTCTTTTGCCTCGCTGTGGCATAAAAGGAATGCCTCTTCTTCAGTACGGACTAATTTCATGCCCAACGTTGTTTTCCCGTCTGATAACATAATCTTCTCTTCGTCCGTTTCAGGCCAAAAAGTATCTTCAAAAGATTTCTTGCGCGAGACGACCACATATTTATAGCCACTCTTCCTGATAAGCGCAATGTTCTCTTCCGTTGCTATCCCCGCGTCCATAACAATCGTTCTATCATTTGAAAACATACCGTCTTCTTTTTTTAATCCATCCAAAATATCTTTTAGGGTACCAGGCTCCGACACATTGCCCTCAAAAACCTTGCTCTGCTTGGGAAATCCCTCTTCATCAACGGTAAGGGATAGCGTAATTAACGGACAATCATTACGGCTCTCTTTTGATTTGTAGCGCCGGGCCACCTTACTCCCTCTTTTGCTACCCTCAAAATAGGTATTTGTTAAATCATATAAAATCACCGTCTCTTTAAGGGAAAATATCTCTCGCGCCCGCTTTGACAACTCTTGCTCTATGGCGGCATGATTCTCCCAAAGCAAGACTGCCGCGCGATGCAGCGCTTTATCATACAGTTTAACCCCGGAGTCCAACAGCTCTCCCGCCCCGCTTGTTTCAGAAAGCCATCGCACGGTATCACGCTCGCTGCCGGGATGAACCATTCTCCCCACAATGAGCATCTTGGAATAGGCAATCTGGTCATCTGTAAAATCAAGCCCTTGCAATATCTTATCAAACCCGTATTCATTCATTTGGCTTATGGCCACGTGTTCGGCGCCTACGGTCTTTGCATCATTTGTTATCAGGGAATTAATATTCACGTGCTCGTATTGAGCAGGTTCTTCCCCTGCTGATTCACCGCCGGTAATACGTTCTTGCGCCCTGTCCAACCGCTCCTGTCTTATCTGGCTGGCATAATGCCTTGCTTTCGCCTCTATTTCAGGATCTTGAGGAAACAACGTTTTTTGATTTGCTAAAAATCCTTCAATGCAATTGGCAAGGGTCTTCCACTTCTCCTCGGGCAGACTAAGCTGCCCAAGGTTTAAGACTATTTGCTGTCTTGGCCCTGAAGGGGTGCGAATGGATTCGATGAGTTGGTGTTGTATGTAGCTCTTCCCGCCATTCACTTTTTTGATCTTTTCACGGATAAACACACCGGTATTTTACCATGTAAGCAATGGCGCCGCAAGCATAAACAATAATATTCAGGCACTACATTAAACGCCGAAAGCAACATTCAACCATACCAATAGGTTACGACTATTATACGCTCAATTTCTTGCCTTTTTCAGGATAAATTTGTCGAAGTTGGG
>NZ_CAADGZ010000243.1:0-2059 GCF_900696675.1 uncultured Candidatus Kuenenia sp.
CCCATGTTCCGGAAAGAAATTACTAAAGTCAAATTTGGCAAACACTTATAAACATTGATTCTGCGACTACATGTCTTTTGGAAGTCTTTTAATTACTGGCCGAAAACAACATTGGACATTCCAAGTTTTTCCAATAGCATTTGTGTGACGGCGGGAAGTTTCACGGCTTTCTTTAAGGTTTCACCGGTATTTTTAGCCTCAAGAGTGGCGATATCTATATCTTTGAACGGCGCATAGAGTTCCTTTGAGTTTAAAAAATCTTTTTCTCCTATTGCCTTTCGTTGGTTTGATAGATAACGGTTTATAAAATATGCCAGGATGCAGATAGTATAGACGGCTTTAACATGTGCCTCGGTATTGACAAAGAAGGGCCTGATTTTTAAGAACGATTTTACATTTTTAAAGACATCTTCTATTTTTGTCTTGTCCCGATAGGCTCTAACTATAGATTGGGGTTTTGCTTTAAACGCACCTCCATCTTCCCGTTCTGTATGGTTAGTGATAAAAACACATACGCCATCCAACAATCTATCTGCGGCTATAACATCAGTTAACAGCTTGATTTCTATTTTGAAACTTTTGACGGATTTGACCTGCCCGTTTTTCAGTCTATGGGTAACGGTGATGGACGTCAGAACAGGGTCTTCGAAATATTTATGAATCTTTAACCTTTTCAGCTCATCTACAATGCGGCTCTTTGTTGCGTCATATTGCCGGTCTCTTTGGGCATTTTTAAGGTTTTTATTCTCTTCTTTGAGATAATCCTTAAAAAAGGTTATTTTCTCGTCTCTATTATTGCGGTCTTCTATAAATAAAGTGGGATTAAAACCGGTAATAAAACGCTTGTTTCCTATGACGCCATTGTCATGGTAGTATAATTCATCATCATAGTTTAAAAACCCTTGCGGGATAGGTATATCGGAGGCGTCCTTATCTTCTATGGATAACCCATTAAGAGACTTTAAACTGACACCGCAAGAGGGTATCTGATTTCTATCCAATGCCGAGATGTATTTGAGTTTGGCTTCTTCTATCAAATTGGCATTGTCCTCAGAGATTATGCCTCTGTCAAATACAAGGGTGACGTTTTTATCAGTCAATTTGAATCTGGTTTTACAGGCATTGATATTCTGTTTGAGGGTTTTTACCTCAGCGGTGTTCCCGGGGAATACATCCCATTTGAAAGGATATCCCTCAGAGTTGATAAGAACACCCAGTAAGACCTGCCGCCTGCCATGACACTCTATTTTGCCCTTGCCAAATGCCGATAGATCACAGTTATATCCCACAAAGTAGGAAGTAGTTAGGTCGTAGTTGATAAATTTATAGGATTCCGGACGTTTCCAGAAGGTTTGGTTAAAAAGGTGGTTCTCTATAGATATTTTGTTTTTGTGTATTTTATCTAATTCATAATAGATTTTATCGTCATTTAGGCCTGAAAGATCAATTTTAAGAATGTCCTCCAGCGCGCTCTTTTTCGCCCAATGAGGAATGGAATAATGAGAACACGGATCGGTGCACCTGTTAATAGTCAGTATCTTTGCAATCATATTGGTAGGAAGGGCGCCTGCAGTGACATCGTAGTCAAAAGCCTGATCAAGCTGCCACTGGTTCCACAACTCATTAACAACGGCTATATCGAGATATGCCCTGCTTTCCAGGACTGCAACGTCTTTGAGCTGAGTCTGCAATTGATCTGTGTTTTCAACTGTTTTACATATCAGTTTGATTTGCTCGGCTTGAATATCGGAAAGTTTCCCGATGGGCCAAAGTATTCTTTTTCTGACCTTTTTGCCATCCCTGTAGGATTCGGCAATAGAGTAAGATTTATAGGTTTTCCCTTTGTATTTAGAATCGCTATAAGTAAGGTGCATAATGTAGTCCCAATATTCTTTGACTACACTATCATTAATAAAATATTTTGTCAAGTCAGTATTTATAGGGTTATAAAGGATTTGTATTAATAAATAGGCCATTTATTCTGCGACTACATATTATTTTGAATTTGTGGAAACCCGCTTAAAATAAGGATTTTGTTGAAATCTTTCCGGAAAGGGGG
>NZ_CAADGZ010000244.1:0-2011 GCF_900696675.1 uncultured Candidatus Kuenenia sp.
AGATCCCGCGTCCGCGGCAACAATCACATGAATTATTAGAGGCATTACAGATAAAGTTGCCAGAAGTATTGCCAAGCCGGAACATACGGGTAGTCACTAGAAAAAAGCTTGCTGTTCGGCGTAAAAGCCAATAAATATAAGGCTTTTACGGCACTTTTGTTTTTTGACTTGGGGTGAACATCCGTTACAATAAGGATAAGCAATAATATTCAAAGGGAACGTTGAATGCATGATTTACATGTAAATATTGAACATATAACCCGTGTCGAAGGACATGGAAATATTGTGATAGACGTTAAGAACGGGCAGGTGAAAGAATTGAGGCTTGATATAGTTGAGTCTCCAAGGTTCTTCGAAGCGATGGTGAGAGGCAGGACGTATAAAGAGGCCGCTCATATTACATCGCGAATATGCGGAATTTGTGCCGTTACCCATACAACAACGTCAATAAAGGCTATAGAGTCTGCACTCGGCTTTACACCATCGCAACAAACAATAAAATTGCGAAAACTACTCCTTAACGCGGAATTTATTCAAAGCCATATTCTTCATACCTATTTTCTGACTGTGCCTGATTTTTTTGGTGTGAAGAGTATATTTGGCATGATAAAAGACAACAAGGAAAGCATCGTAAGGGGAATGCGGCTTAAGGCCCTTGCGAATGATTTGTGTGCCTTGGTCGGTGGTAGGCATGTACATCCTATTACATTGAATATAGGCGGTTTCTCAAAAATTCCTGAGAAAAGGGATTTTGAGCAGTTTAAAAAAAGGATAGAGGATTCGAGGGGAGATATTGATGAAACGGTAAAATTCTTTAAGCATCTGAGAACCCTGGAATTTGAAAGAGAAACAGAATATATCTCGCTTACCCATCCGGATGAATACGCTTTGTATGATGGCAATATCAAATCGAGCTATAATGGAGAAGTGAAACCTTCGGAATATCTCAAAAGAGTAAAGGAATTTATTGTAAAACACTCCACCGCAAAACATGCAAAATCATTCCAGGATTCATACATGGTGGGAGCTTTGGCACGATTCAATAACAACTATGAACGTCTCCATCCAAAAGCAAAAGAGGCGGCGGAAGAAATGGGCTTAAAACATCCCTGTTACAATCCATATATGAATAATGTTGCTCAGGTTGTTGAAACAGTTCATTGTTTTGAGGATAGTATTGGATTGATAGATGAATTGCTTTCGGACAATTTGAAGGAAGAAACCGTGGCATTACTCCCCAAAGCAGCGAACGGTGTTGGCGCTACAGAGGCCCCCCGTGGGACATTGTACCACGAACATACATTAGACGATAATGGCAGGATTACCTATGGAAATTTCATAATTCCAACGGCACAAAACCTTGCAAATATAGAAAATGATTTAAAGTTATTGATTCCTCAAATAGTAAATAAACCGAGGGATGAGATCATCCTTGATGTAGAAATGCTTGTGCGTGCATATGACCCGTGTATATCGTGTGCGACACATCTGATGAAAGTTGAATTTGTAAAATGAGGAAATACAATAAAAGTAACAATTTAGTTTTTTGAAAAAAAAGAGGGCGAAGTATTTGCCAGCATGGGTATTAAGGTCATACGTACCCTCAAACCAACACGCCTGCCAGTGGTTATGACTTGCGATGAAGTGAAAGCCGTTCTTGCAAACTTGACGGGCGATAAGTGGCTCATGGCCTTGCTTATGTATGGTTCGGGGTTACGTTTGATGGAGTGCCTTGAGTTGCGCGTACAGAACCCGGTTGAATGTCCTAAAAAAATCCATCCTGCGGCCTTATAGCAGGCGCCTTTAAAAAAACGAGGATCGACAAAGGTCTCCACAAGCCAGATTGGATGCCCATAGACCTTAGTCCAGTCTTGTGATAAGCGCTTAAGGTTAAGAGAAAGAATACGGGAGGCAAGGTTTGGTACGTGTATCTGAGGAAGGATCAGGAAACGTGAGTTGTTTGCTATGAGTTTCAGTCGTTGCGATTTTAAAAATGGCGGCCATCCAATCC
>NZ_CAADGZ010000245.1:0-1975 GCF_900696675.1 uncultured Candidatus Kuenenia sp.
AGACCGTGTCGTTACTTTCGATGCCTTACATGCGCAAAAGGAAACCGCCCGTTATCTGGTAGAAGACAAAAAGGCAGAATATATATTCACGGTGAAAGATAATCAAAAAACCATAAAACAAGCCATCAAGGAACTGAATCTCAGTTCTTTTCCCCCCTCAGCACGAAACAATTGAAAAAGGCCATGGCCGCATTGAAATCCGCAGGATTTGGACCAGCACCGAATTAAACGAATATCTTGATTTCCCCTACGTTAAGCAGGTATTTTGCATTCATAGAATATTTACAAAAGTCAAGACCGGCAAAAAGACCGAGGAAATTGTTTACGGTATTACCAGCCTGACACAACAAAAAGCAAGTCCCAAAACCATTCTTAAGTTTTCCCGCGGACACTGGTCAATAGAAAATGGACTTCATTATGTGCGTGATACCTCCTTCCGTGAAGATCATTCTCAAATACGCACACAAAATGCCCCAAGGGCAATGGCTTCTTTGAAGAACCTTGTGGTTGGGCTGTTTCATTTTCTCAATGTACCAAATATTGCAAAGACGCTCAGAAATTTTGCGGCAAGACCTTTTCTTGCACTTCAAATGCTTCGCTTGTAATGTAGAGAACAAAAAAAAGCCTTTATTTTTTTACTATCTCTTTCGTTACCACAGGGATACTCCCGTTACATTTTGCTTGTTTTGCTCATTTCTGCCGATTTATATGGGAATTCTATCGTTTTTTACTTTCTTCTCCACTTATTGACGGGAGCTTTTGGCACAAATTCTTGATCCGCGTCTTTCGTAGGGTGACTTTGACGTTGCCGTGAATTAAGTATGGTGTCCCTTGAATTATCTCTGAATTATCCTTTTTTATTTTGTATAATATCGTCTGCCCAGCTTAATGCAGCAACAACGTTCGGAAATCCAATGGTACTGGTGACGAGAATCATTGTATGATATATCTCCTCCGGTGTTACCCCTGCTTCAAGTGCCCTTCTTACATGACTATGAACAGCGCCCTCGGAGCGTTCAGTTGCAGCAGTTGCAAGTTGAATTAGTTGTGCAGTCTTTTCGTCCAGGGGACCCTCCTGTTTAACAACCTTGCCAAGCTCCTCAACGGCATCGAAATATTTTTCATGTCGTTTTTTAATTTGAAGAAACTGTTTAGGTAATTTTTCCTTTGCCATACTACACTCCTTTTCAATAAGCAATTATACTGATTATAATTTACGGTGGGTAAGTACTGTATTTTATCATACTGTTGTTAAAAAAAGGATGATAAATATTATTGAGTTATGTTGTTATTGATTTTTATAAGGAAAAATCCTATTGATCCAAGTTCAACAAGTAAAAACCATATCTTTTGTAACACCAATAAGTTGCAATTTTAGTACTTCATTTTTCTACACTACATCTTTGAGTTTTAATAGGTGATTTTATATATTTTCTGCCTGGCGGTGTATGTTTCATATGAAGATTATTATAAATCATGTGTTGCTCTTCCGTGGGTGTTGTGCAGGTTCTGACATCAATAACGTGGCCATCCTCTGTGTTCATGGTAGTTGTTACCCTTATGTGTGTAGCAAGGATATTACAGATCGTATTCCACGTATGATGAATCCCCACGGTTCTTAGCTTCTTTAATATCCCGGCAGGCATATGATAGGCCAATACCGTTATATGCGCATGGGCAATGGTTGAGGAGGGGTCTCAAAGATATAGGAGTAAATGCACTTCTGCTTTAAGAGACATTCATCGCATTCTTTGCTCTTGATTACGCATACTACAAGTCTAAAGGCATATCCAAAGCCGCCGCAGAATACGGCGCCTTTATATGCGGGAAAGCGTATTTGGTATTTAGTGCTACGTCTTAGAATAAATGCTCCAAAAATGCCCAATTAGTCTCAGAATATTTGAGTCTAATACCCAGCAAATGATTTGAAAAATCTTACCCAGCTACCCCGCCTTTTTTTTATCCTGCGTAAGTA
>NZ_CAADGZ010000246.1:0-1965 GCF_900696675.1 uncultured Candidatus Kuenenia sp.
TTGACGGAGAAAGGCCAGAAGTTCTCTTGTTCACTGATGACCGCTTCAGCCCTTGATATTAAAGCACTTACGGAAATGGCGGCATGAAAAACACGCATAAAAAACAAGAAATTGATGGATAGTAGTACAGATAAGCGCAGATAAAATAACGACTGAATTCTTCGAAAATATGGGGACAACCCCCATGTTTTAGTTGATAAGCCGAAGTTGGGAGTGTCGAATCCGCCCCATGCCGGGAATAGCCAGGGTTGTCGCTCCAAATTACCCGCATCACATAGCACAGCGTGGAACGAATAAGACGTACATCTTCCTTGATGATGAAGACCGACGCTATTTTCTTCAGAGCGTAAAGGATTATGCGGATAGAACGGGTACAAAGATATGGGCCTATTGCCTTATGGGAAACTATTTCCATCTGCTCTTGGTTCCGGGGGAGGAGCAATTTTTAGGGAAATGTCTTCATGGCGCCACTTTTCGATATGCACAACACTTCAACACAGGTGCATTCCCGGTTTTTTGTAACCGTTTGTGTGATTGGGGCAAAACAACGCTGCCAGGGGTTAATACTACTGTGCGTTTTATTAAAACATGGCAGAAGTCACAAAAAACCGGGAATGCACCCAACACAAAGTAGTTGCCAAAAAAAGGCGGCAGGTCCAGGAATGTGAAATGATACGGGGGTTGTCCCCGTATTCCAAATAGGTTAAATGAAGAATTGTCTATTTACCGATCATCCTGAACCTTCGGTGAGAGTTCAGGCGAACGTTCACCATGAACTGTTAAAAAGCAATTAATGGTCATAACAGAACAATTCAGTTTTGATTTTTGTGAGGAGAATGACATGAATCTTTTAGAAAAAGAAATAAATGTGTTATTAGAAAAAGGATTTTACAAAAGTAAAGAGGAATTGATTGATGACGCCTGCAGGGCGCTTCTGAGAAATAGACCACAGTTGAGACTGGAAGTGGCTATTTCACTATATGTAAATGAGGAAGTCTCTTTATCTAAGGCAGCGGAGATTGCTGGTGCATGTATAGAAGAATTTAAAGAATCATTAAAAGACAGAGGATTATCTGTAAAAGTTCCTCCGATTGCTAAAGAGGAATTAGATGAACAGACAAATCTCATATTAAAGGTATCAAAATGATAATTTTTGATACCGACATATTGAGCATTTTTGCAAAGATAAATAGATTGGAATTAATAAAGAAACTCTTTAGCACAATTCATATTACACCAATGATAAGAGAGGAGATTACTGCCCCACTAGAATATGGCTATGACTTCCCAAAGGATATTTTAAATAGTAGTTCTGTTATTATACCCACACTGGAGGAATTCGGCCTGTACAATAAATTTAAAGTGAGACTTGGCAAAGGAGAAGCGGAGGCAATCTCAATATCAATAAGCAGAAAGCTACTGTTTGCTACCAATGACAGAGTTGCTCAAAAGGTCGCAAAAGAAAATGGTGTGGGTATAATATCACTCCAGGCTATATTGAAAGCATCGGTAAAAAGGCAATTTTTGACCTTACATGAGTTCTATGAAATAATCAACGACATGAGATTGAGGGATAATCTTGTTATACCCGAAGATGAAATAGAAGATATTTTTAAAGAAAATCTCAAATAGGGCCTCAATGGGACTCAACAAATCTTCACAAGTCTTTAATTATTTTCCATTTTTCAAAGGCCGTGTCGCCCTTTAGGAGAATTAGTGCAGAACAAAAGGGGGGGGGCGCATCTTAAATTAATACATAGTGATATTTCTCTTGCGTTAATATAACGATTTCTGGCTAATTATTTATGATTTAAATTATGAAATAGGACGCAGATAAACCTAGCGCGGCCTTTGGCCGCAACCAAAAAGGTGATTTTTAGTTTATTATAAAGTATAGTAGTATCCTCGTAAATAGTAATCAGACAATTTGGAGGACACTACTTATGAATAAGTTGATGGAATTAT
>NZ_CAADGZ010000247.1:0-1887 GCF_900696675.1 uncultured Candidatus Kuenenia sp.
TAGTGTCTGAACGAAAACGCTGTAAGCCTTGAAATACGTGGTAAAGGAGGTTGAAAGTATCTGCATGAAGGGTTGAAAGTATAGTGAGTAGATGTTAAACTTAGGGCGTAGAATAAGGGAAGCGAGGGTACCAAGGGGTGAAAAGAGACAAACATTCGCCCAAAACATCAGAAAAACAGAGTCATCAAAAGGAGAACTGCCACGCCATGAGAAAAAGATTCGAGCCGCAAAGGAGACTTGGAAGCACACCAATATCAGAGGTAGAAATTCCCGAAAAGAGCAGGGATGAGTTAGCGCCGATTTTGAGGGCATTACAATACATATTTGTTACAGAGGAATTACGAGAGGAAGTATTCAGGGTATTGGAAGCAAAGGTAAAGGGTGGGAAGAAAGAGACAGGGCGTAATGGGATGGAGTTATGGCAGATAATGGTAATAGGAGTGGTGAGATTGGGATTAGATGCGGATTATGACAGGTTGGAAGATATGGTGAATCACCATAGTCTGATTCGTCAGATAATGGGAGTAGATACCGTATTTGGGAGGGGTAAGAAGTATTCGCTGCAAAGCATCAAGGATAACGTAAGATTGCTCGATGAGGAGACGTTGGGGAAGATTAATGATGTGGTGGTAAAGGCAGGCCAGAGGCTGGCAAAGAACGGACGGGAGGAGAAGCTCCGCATAAAGACGGATACGTATGTGGTGGAGACAAACGTACATTTTCCTACGGACATGAATTTGCTGTGGGATGCGGGTAGGAAGTGCCTTGATGGGATAGAGGCATTTATAGAGGGAGGGGTATTGAACGGGAAAGGATGGAGAAAGGTAAAGAATTGGAGGAAAGAGCTAAAGAGTCTGATGAGGAGTAGTTCGAAAGCGGCAAGTGGTGGTGGAAACAAGAAAGAGGAGGCGGTTAAGAAGCAAGTAAAAGAGTATCTTGGATTAGCAAAGAGATTAAGTGAGAAGATAGGTGCGAGCATAATAGCGGTGTACGAAAAAATATTAACAACGGGTGCGGAAGAAATGCAGAAAGAGGCATTGGAGTCGATGGAATATTTTTATCAGATGCTGGAGAAGCACAGAGATTTGGTAGAGAGGAGAATTATCAAGGAAGAGCAAATACCGGTAGGGGAAAAGGTATATTCACTGTTTGAACCACACACAGAATGGTTGAGTAAAGGGAAGGCGAATAAGAGGGTGGAATTAGGCCACAATCTGGTGATAGCAAGTGACCAATGGGGGTTTATCGGATATCACCAAGTAGTGGAAAAAGAAGCAGATGTGGCGTTAATTCTGCCGTTAGCAGACAAGCTATTAAATTTGTTTGGTGAAGAAGAGATAGAAAGTATAAGTGCAGACAAGGGTTTTTACAAGAAGGAATACAAGGAACTGATAAGTCTTTATATACCGAAAGTGATCATACCGAAGAAAGGAAAAAGGAATAAGGCGGAGACAGAAGAAGAATCGGAGAGTACATTTAAAAAACTCAGGCACAAGCACTCAGCGGTGGAGTCAGATATTAACCGGTTAGAACATCATGGGCTGGACAGATGCTTAGACAAAGGGATAGAAGGATTTAAAAGATACTGCGCATTAGGAGTGCTGGCGGCAAATTTGCACACGATGGGGAGTATATTGCAGAAGAAAGTCCGGGAAGAAAAAGAAACAGTACGTAAGGCAGCGTAAAAACACTCTCGAATAAAAATCCATGAGGGATAGTATGTCCGGAGAACATGAAAAGATGGTAAAAACGAGGGAAATGAATAAAACAACCGTATCATAGATTAAAGCGTAGAAGAAAAAGTTGAAAAAGGGGCAATTTAAAAAAATTTAAATTTGCTCAGAGAAAGAATCTTGCATAAAAAAGATAGTTTTCGTTCAGACACTA
>NZ_CAADGZ010000248.1:0-1879 GCF_900696675.1 uncultured Candidatus Kuenenia sp.
TGACAAAAGGAAATATCCAACAGGGATAAAGGTTTCCGATCGGGAAATGGAAAAGATTAATATTGGAAAGCATAATTTCCATGGAGATTGGAATTATACAATTTCAAAAAATTGAGTCATTCACACCGTATTATCCCATGCCATAGTTGTAAAAGTTATTATCTGACAACCCCTCAGTAATTTTCCCTTTGTCATTGCCAAACTCCTCAAAAATCTTCCGCGCATATTCCTGTAAAGACTCATACTCGTTATCTTCAAAGCACCTTGTCCCTGTATTAATATCGATAGACTTTAGGTCTAATGCATGCATTATATCCACGCTCCTCTCTTATTGTATATTTTCCCTACATACTACACACATAGTTCAAATACCGGCTAAATACCGGATAAATTCATTTTCATTATAGGAATACCATTACAGGCTGAACACACTTCATTCACATCACATAACCACGACCACCACCACACACGCCACAATCACGAAACGGCATATTTAACCCCTTTCGTTTAAAAAAGCAAAATAAATTTAAATACATCTGAGGAAGGCAGGAAGTACAGAAAAAATCTTATTTCCCTCAGATTTTTACGCCTTTTCCCTTTCCTGTCATTCCTGCCTTCCTTAGCGGTTCTTTTTTTTCCTTTCCTGTGTTCCTTCTTTGTTTTTCAGCCCGCTTATCTATAATTGACTTCAAATCCATCTGTTTTGCAATTTCTGCAATCTTTTCCGCCGCATTGTTTCTGTTAATATCTTTTATTTCGGATGGAATTTTATCGGCATGCCGGGCATAACCGTCCCTGATGGCGTCCATTATCTTATATCTTTCGGATGCGCCGGGCGACACCAGGATATCCATTGCCCATTCCTTCCATAGCGAAAGTTGCTTCCTCTTCCGATTTTTCCCGAATATCCGGAGATATGCCCTGTCATATACATCACATATAACGAAAAATACCGGCGACATAAATACCTTGAAAGCCGCAAGTATTACAACGTTAAGCAGCCATTCGGTTGTGGTTTTGGGTCTGGTAAAAAAATACACCGGTACAAAATAGATAACGCCAACAACCAGCAGTCCGCCAAGTATGCCTGCTATTGAAACGGCAGTGTCTTTTGAAAATATTCTTCGTATGTTCATAATGTTTTCCTTTAGAATTAAAAAGACTTCTTCATTTTGTCTGCTAAGGAAATATAAGGGACACTTCCCATATTTCCCCACCAGATCAGGGAAGGAATATAGGAATATATACTCAATAAGCTCACAATTTGTGATTTATAGACAATGTCGTACAAGTTCAACACGGACAAACAGAGTTTGTCCGTGCCACCCAATTAACACTTTAAAATTCATATTTTATGAGCATTTTAAGTATGGTATGTGACACTAATTCTCCCAAATAATTCTTATTCACCGTAACTCAGCGCAAACGATACACGGCTCGCTCCCAAACCTTGTACCGAACATAGTGAAGTATCCAGTTTGGGAATGCATATTGCTATTCATGTTATAAACCTCCCGGATTTCCTACGCAGACAATTCCACCCCCTTAATCCCCCGCCAGCGGGGGACAGGCTTGCCACTTCCCTTGCAGCTTTCATGCCCTTGTGGGGCTGATCCGTGGGCATTCCAGGTTTTTTGTGATGTCAGCCATGTTTTAATGAGACGTACAGTAGTGTTAACCCTGACAGGGTTTGAAACCCTGTCAGGGTTGTTTTGCCCCTATCCCATAGCACAGCAAAGCTGCAACCAAAGAGAGTTTAACCACAAAGGGCCTAGCGCGGCCTTTGGCCGCAACCAAAAAGGTGATTTTTAGTTTATTATAAAGTATAGTAGTATCCTCGTAAATAGTAATCAGACAATTTGGAGGACACTACTTATGA
>NZ_CAADGZ010000249.1:0-1871 GCF_900696675.1 uncultured Candidatus Kuenenia sp.
CTTCATCGAAATGGTGAATCTCCTTTCAGGTGTTTTTTGTTATCAATATACCGCCGAATACCTTGGAAATCCTACCATTTCAATCCTATTCCTGCAACAAGGCTTTGCCTTGTTTGCAGGATTTAGGTACCAGTAAATCCGCAAAAAATTCCCTGCACTACCATGTTCGGAATCTTCCAATTGAAAAGGGTAAAACGTTATTAGATATTGGCGGAGGCGCCATTGGAGCTGTTTCAATGGCACATGCGGAACGGGGGGTTGACGTAACGGTTATCGACCAATGTAATGCTGTACAAAGTGATGTTCTCAAACATTATGTAGTGAACCTTGACGAACCATGAGGAGGTCAGTTTCCGGCAGAAAAATATGATTTTGCATTTTCTTTGGACGTTCTTGAGCATTTGAATTGTCCTGAAAAAGGCACTAAAGAAATTTTCAATTTTCTTAAAAGCGGTGGTAAATTATATGCAAGCACTGGTAATGTTGCATTTTTTATTCTTCGGTTGATGCTCTGTTATGGTAGTTTTAATTATGGAAGGAGAGGTATACTTGACTTAACCCATAAACGACTCATGACGGTCAATTCCTTTCGCCGTTTGCTTGAAAACTCCAGATTCAAAGTTGAAAAGATCTTGGGATTTGGGGTTCCTTTGCTGGATATGAACGGCAGTTCAAAACTCATTGCCTTTCTTGATATGACTTCATTCCGGCTGGCAAGAATCTGGCCGGGATTTTTTGCCTTTCAAATTCTGGCGATTTGCCACCGCCCCGATTCAATTGAAGACTTAATGGAACAGACATTCCAAAATAATTGTAACACTTTAGTTTTTTGAAAAAGTAGGGGCGAAGCATTTGCCCGTTTGGGCATGAACGCATTTATGACAATTTTAGCAAATGCTTCGCCCCTACACTATGCGGCAAACACCGCTATTATTGGAATTTTTCAAAAAACTAAAGTGCTACAAATAATTGAAGCGAAATACTTAGTTTCCATTAGTATTCAAAATACATTGCATGTCGTTTACCGTGTTTTATTTCCTCATTAAAGAATTGAGGGGCAACGCAACTAATATAACCATGTAGTCTGGATGGTAAAATATTCAACCGATATATGCCTTTTTCCAATCTGCACATATTACTTTCCAGTGGTTTGCCATTAACAAAAACCTTCCGATAGAAATTTCCTATTTCATTTGATTCCACAATGCCGTATTTTTCCCTGAGGATATTAAATCGTTCAAATATCTTTTGGCGGGGCATCGGGTAGGGATAAATACGAATATTTTCTGTTGTTCCATTAAAAACATGTCCCTTTTCTGCTTCCAGTATTTTAAATGCCTCAAAATTCTTTGCGAAGGATTCTACATCCTTTGACGGCATATAAGATATTTTTTTCAAGATACCGTTTACATAAAAAGACAAAGTATTGCCTGAAATTGTCCAAACAACATGATACCAACTGTTGAGCAATGTTATTTCCGCGCATTCGATGTAAGAATTTGTTTCAGGCAGATGAACCTGAAACCCCATGCCTTGCATTTGTTCAAATTCTGCATCCCAATGGAGCATAGACCACTCCCCCCGTTTCAATATGGGAGCATTATAAGGATTTTCGTTTACTTTTACCAGCTGGTAGGTTGGAGGCCATTAGCCTCCAACCCCCACTCGTCGCCAGATACTTTGGACAACGTGACAAAGCATCCTTTTTAAACCATACGTCTTTCTCGTAGTCAGCGACCCCGACGTGTTGCTCTATAACAGAGAAAAGTCAAACATCATGCTTTAGCACACGCCTTAAGAAATTCTCTTTCGAATGAGAGTAACCCCATTTTAAAGAATCGGTGAACAGGGAAACGCTTGTTGTCTGTTCT
>NZ_CAADGZ010000250.1:0-1869 GCF_900696675.1 uncultured Candidatus Kuenenia sp.
ATTACGGATGGATAGGAGGGCTAAGTTATAGTGCCTGTGCCAGACGGGTGGAAAGTCGCGACGAGTGGATAGGATGGACGGAGGAAGCACGTAAGCGGAATCATACGTTTGTTATCAATAACAGTCGGTATTTAATAGCGCCTACGGTAAGAGTAAAATGTTTGGCATCGCATGTATTGGCAAAATGCCAAACACGTTTGGTAGATGATTGGGAAAGAGTGTATAAATATCGTCCTGTACTTTTAGAAACCTATGTGGAACGAGGACGGTTTTCCGGAAGCTGTTATCGGGCAGCTAACTGGAAGTATGTTGGAGGCACGGAAGGTCGAGGACGAAAAGGAACAGGTGCAACGGTCAAAGACGTTTATGTTATGCCGTTGCAAAAGAAATGGCAGGCGGTGTTGTGTTGTTGTGCCGATGGCAAAGTACATGTTCGCCAAAGAGTGGCACAAAAAGAGCCTCGGGATTGGATAGAGGCGGAACTTGGAGGAACAAAATTGGGCGATGCACGATTGACATCAAGACTTTTAGAAATGACAGGTATGTTTTATGACAAACCTTTGGCAAACATTCCGCAGGCGTGCGGTTCAGTCAGTGCGACTAAGGCTGCATACCGATTCCTTGACAATGAGTATGTAGATTGGAGGGCGATATTGCAAGCTCATTATGAGGCCACGGAAGAGCGTGTGAAGGAGAATAGTTTGGTTTTGGTAGCGCAAGATACTACGACTCTGAATTATAGCACACATCCGAATACGCAGGGGTTAGGACCAATAGGTACTAAGAGTGAAAAAGTTCGTGGACTGATGGTGCATGATACGATGGCGTTTACTGAAAGTGGTACACCCTTGGGACTTCTGAATGTGCAATGCTGGGCGCGGGACGGAATAGGCAGCAAACATGAACGACACAAGAAGCCTATCGAAGAGAAGGAAAGCTGGAAATGGGTGGAGAGTTACCATGCAGTATCGCAAGTACAGAAACGCTGTCGAAACAAATCTTTGCTGGTGGTTGTGGCAGATCGTGAGGCCGATATTCACGAGGTATTCGCTGAGCAGTATAATACGCCTGATGGCGCTCAGTTGCTGATCCGTGCAGAACGTTCGCGCAATAGAAAGGTTGTTGATGATAAAGAATCATGCGAGTTTTTGTGGACTAAACTGGAACAGCAACCGGTTATAGGTACCCGCGAAATATTGATACCTCCGAGTGAGAAACGCTCCGCACGTCAGGCAATACTTATGGTACGAACGATGCCTGTTACGCTGTGCCCACCTATGCTAAAAAAGAATATGCCTGCGGTCAGGGTGTGGGTGGTGCTGGCGCAGGAAGTCAATCCGCCTATCGGAATTGATGGGTTAGAATGGATGCTGTTAACCACAGTTGCGGTTAAGCATGAAAAAGATGCTTACGAACGTTTGGAATGGTATGCTCGCCGATGGGGTATTGAGTGTTATCATCGTATTATCAAGAGCGGTTGTCGTGTCGAGGCCCGGCAGTTGGAGAGTGCTCGTCGTCTATGCAACGCTTTGGCCATTGATATGATTATAGCTTGGCGTATCCATTACCTGACTACTTTAGGACAAGAAACACCTGATGTCCCTTGTACTGTCTACTTCAGCGATTCTGAATGGAAAGCATTGACAACTTTTGCGAACAAGGTCAAGGAGCCTCCTGATTTACCTCCAAGCCTCAATGATGCCGTGCGGCTTTTAGGTAAACTTGGCGGTCATCTGGGCCGCCGTGGTGATGGCCATCCCGGAAGTGAAGTACTTTGGCGAGGCATGTCACGTTTGGCTGATATTGAAGTTGCTTACGAACTTTACACCACTTAGCCTTCAGCTCAATTGGCCGTACAACTACGGTGCT
>NZ_CAADGZ010000251.1:0-1845 GCF_900696675.1 uncultured Candidatus Kuenenia sp.
GCGCAAAAGAACTCCTTATTCTTTGTGACGCAGGAGGGAGCAACGGATTTCGTCCCCGGTTGTGGAAATATGCGCTTTATCAAAATATTTGTAAAGTTTACGGACTCTCCATCAGGATTTGCCACTATCCCTCAGGAGCATCAAAATGGAATCCGGTAGAACATCGTCTGTTTAGTTTTATCAGTAAAAATTGGGAGGGGAATCCTTTGAGGTCTTATGATGTTATGCTAAGTTTAATTGCTGGCACTACAACAACAGCGGGTCTTCTCGTACAAACCATTCTTAACGAGAAAGAATACCAAAAAGGAATCAAAATCACTGATGACCAAATGAAAGAAATAAACATAAACAAACACAGTGTCTTGCCAGATTGGAATTATACAATTTCACTTAACTAAATTAATAAAAATACCAAATTATTTTTGGACAGTGCCTAAAGTGAGCAAAAGGCCACTCAAGGGAGGGTATATAGTAGTGTTGCAGACCCACGGTAGAAGTGGTCAGTATAATCCCCATCTGCATATAATAGCAAGTAGCGGCGGACTTGATGAGGAAAGGCAGAGGTGGGAGCATTTAAGTTATTTACCGTATAAGATGCTGCATAAGAAGTGGCAATGGTATTTATTGGAGATGATGAGAAAAGAGCTGGATACGGAAGAAATCGAGAAGATAGTGGATGCGTGTTACAGGTGTTATCCCGAAGGATTTGTAGCGAATGTCCAAAAAGGAGAGGTACCAGAGAGATATGAGAGTTTAGCGAGATATGTAGCGAAATATGTAGTAAGTCCGCCCATATCATTGAGACGCATAGATGAGTATGATGGAAGAAGGGTTACGTATCATTATAGGTCTCACGAGATGCAGAGAGTGAAAAAGGAGCGTGTAAGTGTGTACCGGTTTATAGGTAGAATGATCCAGCATGTATTGCCGAAGGGTTTTAAAAGGATACGATATTATGGAGTGCAGGCGGCGAAGATATATGAGCAGATCAAAGTAATAGTTCGGGAAGCATTGAAACGGATAGGTAGAGAGGTAGTAGGCGCGGTAAAGATAATCGGGCGAAAAAGTTATCAGGAGAGATATCGTGCAAGTACGGGTCAAGACCCGTTTGTTTGTGAGCATTGCGGAAGAGAGATGGAACTTAATGTGATATGGCATCCGAAATACGGAATAATCTATAATGAAATAGAAGAGATAATGCGAGGTAAGTATGAGCCGAAAGAAGAGAAGGTTATCAAACCAGAAGGGGATGGAGGAACCATTCGGCCCACTCCCCGAAGAGTACAAATACCGCTGTTCAGTATGTAACAAAGAACTGTTGGTGAATGAAGCAATAGTGGATGCTGGAATTGGAATGGCGAAATTTAACAATGAATATTATGAGAATTATATGCCGAAAGTTGGATGTCCTGGTTGTAATAATTATACCATGGAGTATATAAGAAAAGATTAAAAGTCCGCCGTAGGCGATAAGTTCACCCTTGAAGAGGTAGAGGTCTCGGGAGATGGTAAATATTGGTATATAACATAGGAAGAAGAGATTGTGGTTAATTTATACGCAGGGGGGTGAAAGATGGTTCACGAAAGGCAAGAAAATCTTCAGTATACAATTAAGGCACTTATTCAACAATTTCTTTTGCCGCGCTATAGTTGTTTTTCCTGATATAATCTTTTAATTGTTCTTCTTGTTCGCAGGTGAGTTTTGGCACACAGCCAACATAATTGTCAGATAAAAGCCCGTCAAAACCTTTATCTTTGTATAGTTTTTCGTAATTCCTGATTGTTTGATCGTCTAACAAGAGCGCCTCTGCTACTTCTTCATAACTCCATCCTGAATCAAGAAGA
>NZ_CAADGZ010000252.1:0-1844 GCF_900696675.1 uncultured Candidatus Kuenenia sp.
CTTCATCGAAATGGTGAATCTCCTTTCAGGTGTTTTTTGTTATCAATATACCGCCGAATACCTTGGAAATCCTACCATTTCAATCCTATTCCTGCAACAAGGCTTTGCCTTGTTTGCAGGATTTAGGTTTTATATTATCAGAATCTATCGATAAAAACCACCACATAAAAGGTTTTATAAACGGCCGTGCACTTTTTTCGTGCCCCCTTCTGTTAGTTTACCAATGCAGTTAGCTCAGGCCAGACTAACTCACGGCACATGAGGACAAGTGTTTATGGCTGCTTGCTTCCGCATCTGACCAGATTCGCATCGTCTCCCATTGCATGAGATCCAACCTTCATCACCACTTACATTGACAAAGATAACAGTCGTGAGCCCTCAGAAAAGCGATCAATCCTGCTATAGCGGGTTGCAGGTTACAGGGTACCGCTAGCTCCCCATCTAGCACGGCCAATTTTTCAATGATGGCGGAGAGGGCGGGAGTCGAACCCGCGATACCGTTTTAAGCGGTATACGCGCTTTCCAAGCGCGCTCATTCGGCCACTCTGACACCTCTCCATCTTTAATCTTCCAGTGCTATTCATTTAAAAAATAAACGATTATTTCAGTCACCCTTCATCACTACTTGCAATAAAACGTTACCACATTTTCCGTTTTTGATGGCGGAGAGGGTGGGATTCGAACCCACGTTCCGCAATCGCGGAAAACGGTTTTCGAGACCGTCCCGTTCAACCGCTCCGGCACCTCTCCGGCTTTTCACTATAAAAAAACTGTAACTATTGAAAAAATCAAATGTAGAAACGCATTGCATGCGCCTCTGCAGAAATATTGAAATTCCTAAACTGGTATATCCAGAACCAAGCAAGAAAGAAATAAATAAATAAATACGAAATTCGAAGTACGAAACAAATCCGAATAACAAAGCATAAAATTCAAAACAAATTCAAAACATACAACAATGTGAAGCGCGAAATACGAGAGACAAAAAAGGCTTTTGTTTAGAATTTCAAATCATTTTGTCATTAGAATTTGTTTCGGATTTCGGATTTTACAGTTACCGGATTTCACCATTAAATATTTTGCCAAAAAGCACGCACTGACGAATGGAAGTGTGCAAAGAAATTATTGCTAAGGTACTAAACATTTACTTAATGCGGCAATTCTCTAAAAAAAATCTCTTTAATATATCCCTGCATTCATCAGCAAGGATATCGGGTATTACTTCCAAACGGTGATTCAACTTAGTATTTTGGACAAGATTCATGACAGACACGCAAGCGCCCGCTTTTTTATCAACAGCCCCATACACAAGCTTATCAATCCTTGACTGCACCAAGGCACCGGCACACATTACGCAGGGTTCCAGAGTTACATAGATAGTAGACCCGGTTAGTCGCCAATTTTGCAAATACTCCGCCCCTTGGGTTATCGCTATCATTTCCGCATGGGCTGTAGGGTCTTTAAGCATTTCCCTTTGGTTATGCGCACGGGCAATAATCCGGTTATCATATACAATTACGGCGCCTACCGGAACTTCATTAATATCCGCAGCCTTTTCCGCTTCTTTAATCGCTTGCCGCATAAAATACTCATGATTACTGCTTGCGCTTTCCATACCCATTGCCTTATTTAATACTATCATATTATCCTTGTAAAAACGCTTTTGTAGGAGGAGGCACGTTACAACATGCCCTTACAATGTCCGTCGTGTTCTCTGTACTACTATCCATCAATTTCTTGTTTTTTATGCGTGTTTTTCATGCCGCCATTTCCGTAAGTGCTTTAATATCAAGGGCTGAAGCGGTCATCAGTGAACAAGAGAACTTCTGGCCTTTCTCCGTCAA
>NZ_CAADGZ010000253.1:0-1815 GCF_900696675.1 uncultured Candidatus Kuenenia sp.
AGATCCCGCGTCCGCGGCAACAATCACATGAATTATTAGAGGCATTACAGATAAAGTTGCCAGAAGTATTGCCAAGCCGGAACATACGGGTAGTCACTAGAAAAAAGCTTGCTGTTCGGCGTAAAAGTCAATAAATATAAGGCTTTTACGGCACTTTTGTTTTTTGACTTGGGGTGAACATCCGTTGTAGCGCAATAAAATTCAATAAGGTAAATAGCTCCGTAGGAGCGGCCTGTCCGTATTCAGGTAGACCTGTTTATATGGATTTACAAAAGACAGGTCGCTCGTAACAGAGCTAATCTCTGTTATAATATCCTATTTTGCTACAAACAGGCTGCTCCTACGGAGCTTATAGGTAGTACATTTTTCAAAAAACTAAAGTGTTACATTAAATTAGATCGGGTTTCTTGCCTCAACCCAACCTTGCCAGGCTATAAGCTCTGAAGGAGCAACCTGTTTGCAGCAGAACACAATGTCATAACAGCATTGAATTTTATTGGGCTACAAACAAATCATCACTGGCGGGGGCTGCATTGTTTTTTTATGTTTCCTGACTTTTTCAAAAATCTGAACTGTTACCCTTTTTTTGTAAAATGCTTATTCTTGGAATCGAAACCTCGTGTGACGAGACGTCTGTTGCAATAGTGAGAAATGGCAGGGAAATCGTATCGAATGTAATTTTCTCCCAGGACAAACTTCACCGTCCGTTCGGTGGCGTAGTACCTGAAATTGCATGCCGTGCGCATCTTGAATCCATTATCGGAATTATTCACTGTGCCATTACGGAAGCAGAGGTAAAATGTACCGATATCGATGCCATTGCCGTGGTAAATTCTCCGGGATTAATTGGCTCGCTGTTAATTGGCGTCACTGCGGCAAAGACGTTAAGCATGGCGTTCAACATTCCCCTCATTGCCGTTCATCATCTGCATGCCCACATATACGCAAACAATCTGGAGCATGATGCAATTCCCTACCCTGCGGTAAGTCTTGTTGTTTCAGGGGGACATACCACATTGTTTTTGTCGGAAAGGGAAACGCAACATGTCGTATTGGGGGAAACCATTGACGACGCCGCAGGAGAGGCGTTTGATAAAGTGGCTAAAATTTTGGGTCTTGGGTATCCCGGGGGGTCTGTAATTGACCAATTGGCAAAACAAGGCAACCGCAAAGCGATACCATTCCCAAGGGCATATCTGGGGAAAGATTCCCTCGATTTTAGTTTTAGCGGACTGAAAACTGCTGTATTATATCATGTTAAGGGACAGGACCAAAATCGGTCACAAACATCATTAAAAAACACCATGGATATTGCCGACATATCCGCAAGTTTTCAGGAAGCAGTTATTGATGTGCTTGTTCATAAAACAGTGGCTGCATCAAAAATACATCACGCCCGGAGCATATTAATTGGCGGAGGGGTTGCGGCAAATTCACGGTTGAGGGAAAAATTCCAGGAAATATCGCGCGAAATACGTTTACCCGTGTATTGTCCTTCCAGAGAACTTTGTACTGACAACGCCGCTATGGTGGCGGGACTAGCTTATTGGAAATATTCAGAAGGCAATATTTCAGACCTGCGCATGGAAGCCAATCCTTCGTGAGTCCTGGTTTTTATTCATACATTTATTTAACAGACAAAAAGATTTATGAAATTCATTGAACCTTCTGGCAATTGCTTTCATACTTAGTGTCTGAACGAAAACGCTGTAAGCCTTGAAATACGTGGTAAAGGAGGTTGAAAGTATCTGCATGAAGGGTTGAAAGTATAGTGAGTAGATGTTAAACTTAGGGCGTAGAATAAGGGAAGCGAGG
>NZ_CAADGZ010000254.1:0-1771 GCF_900696675.1 uncultured Candidatus Kuenenia sp.
TGTTTAAAGTAGTACAATAGCGCTACCACAATTGCTAAAAAACGGATATCTGTTATCGCTTTTTGCCAATCTTGGTAGTGGAAAATACTGATTTTCGCATTGCGAAAATCGTTTGCAGGATTTAGGTGTAATTATTAAACGCACATTCTCAAACGCCCAGACTTGGGTTAATGAGCCTTGTAGTAACAAAAATCACGATAAATCTTCGCATATAGCATGGGTTAAGACGAATAAATCGTTTCATTCTAAAATCTTGAAATACCTAAACTGGTTGGTTAATCAAAACCAAACAAGCAGAAAACATGAATGGGTGGAACAACAGACTTCACAAATTAAAAAAAATGTAACACTTTATTTTTTTGAAAAATTCCAATAATAACATTGTTTTGCCGCACGGTGTAGGGAGCGAAGCATTTGCATGTTTGGGCATGAACGCAGGTATTCCAGTTGTCGCAAATACTTTGCCCCTACGGTCTCAAAAAACTGAAGTGTTACAAAAAAATTAGTATTTCAGATTTCACCTTAAATATTTTGCCAAAAAGCACGCACTGACGAATGGAAGTGTGCTAAAAAATTACTGATAAGGTACTTCGACGTTACATTTTCACTATTAGCGTAACTGAAATATAATCATAGAACATGTTAAAAAAATTAAGAGATTCTGTTTTGTCTTCTGTTCAATTTGGCGCGTTTTGCTACAATTTCAAATCTGAACTTGAAGCATACAATAAATCAAAAGTTATTCTATTTGGGGTGCCCTACGATGGAACCGTTTCATATCAATCCGGCACAAAAAAAGGACCAAATGCTATATTAGATGCATCTGTTAATATCGAACCATACGATGATGAATTGGGAAATATTTTTAAAATCGGAATCTTTACGGTAGGCAATTTAAATATTGAAGAATTTTACACCAATGAAAAAAAAGTTATGGAAGAAATATTTACTTGCAGTAGAAAGGTGATAGATGATAATAAGTTTTTGGTGACCTTGGGTGGTGAGCATTCAATATCCCAAGGTGCGATAAAAGCATATAAAAATAAATATAAAAAATTATCTGTACTTCAGTTAGATGCTCATTTAGATTTATTAAATGAGTTTGGCGGCAGCAAATATAATCATGCGAGTGTAATGAGAAGAGTTGTTGAAGATATAGGCTGCAGAGTAACAAGTTTTGGTGTCAGGGTAACTTCTCAGGAAGAATTGGAATTTGTGAAAAAAAATAAAAAATCTGTGTCGGTATTTTATGCCAGGAATATTTACAACAATGATTTATGGCATGATGAAGCATTGAAAACTTTAGAAGAAAATGTCTATATAACTTTAGATGTTGATGGTTTAGATATTTCTATAATGCCTGCTACCGGTACACCCGTTCCAGGGGGGATTGGGTGGTATCAGACAATAGATTTTTTGAGGAAAGTTTATGAGAAGAAAAATGTTGTTGGATTCGATATTGTAGAGTTAAAACCAAACATAGGGAATGAAGCTCCAAATTTTTTAGCAGCGAATCTTGTTTACAAAAATATTGGTTTTTACAAAAAATATTCCAGACAATAAAATGACAAGACAGTGCCAATAAATAAAGGTATTACGATTTTACCCACTTGAAACTAGAAAGAGCCAAAAATATATTATTACACCTAAATCCTGCAAACGATTTTCGCAATGCGAAAATCAGTATTTTCCACTACCAAGATTGGCAAAAAGCGATAACAGATATCCGTTTTTTAGCAATTGTGGTAGCGCTATTGTACTACTTTAAACA
>NZ_CAADGZ010000255.1:0-1736 GCF_900696675.1 uncultured Candidatus Kuenenia sp.
TGTTTAAAGTAGTACAATAGCGCTACCACAATTGCTAAAAAACGGATATCTGTTATCGCTTTTTGCCAATCTTGGTAGTGGAAAATACTGATTTTCGCATTGCGAAAATCGTTTGCAGGATTTAGGTATCATTATTAGTTGTAATTGCAATTGGTTTTTTCCCCATAATAGGATGTAAAAAAATAGGTAGGGGATACAAATCTGAAGAATCAACAGAAACGGTCGAAAAAAGTACACCTGCGTCTGCTAAAGAGAAATCACCATACGTTTCTGAAGAAGAAAAGACCGGAATTACAGGAGAAGGAACATCTTTGGAGACGGAGAAAGGATTGCCTGAAACAGAAAAAACGGAAATGATAATAACAGATGCGGAGGGGAAAGCAAAGGAACTCTGGGATACGATACACAAAGAGAATTACAAACTGAATTGGAAGTTATGGCCGGATACGGGAGACTTTTATAAAGGAAGGCAGCCACATGGGGAATTGCTGACTACCTATGTGAATGATATTGCATATGATGCAATTAAAAATAAGAAAGGAAAGCTGTCCTCTGGAGCGATAATTATTACTGAGAATTATACATCAGATAGAAACATTACCTTTATAACAGTAATACATAAAATAAAAGGCTTCAATCCGCTTGCGAATGATTGGTTTTGGGTAAAATATGAAACTGATGGTGAAATTACAACTGTTAAAAAAAATAATAAGGCATTAAAGTTGGCAGGAAAAGTTGCTGATTGTATAGAATGCCATAGTTTGCAGACCGACAATGATTATATTTATACAAGTCCGATTATGGACATAGGGAAAGAAATAAGCGAGACAAAAAAGAAAGAAGAAGAAGTTATGAATGCCAAAAGGATAGCTACTGAAATCTGGAATAAAATGAAGAGTGACAATTACCAGGAAAGTTGGAAAATGTGGCCAGATAAAGAGGCTTTCTATAATGGAATTGATCCACATGGGACTTTATTGAGCACGTATGTAAATGAAGTGGCTTATGATTCTATTGTCAGTAAGAAAGAGTCCATGCCTTTTGATGCTGTTATCGTTACTGAAAACTACATGTTTGATAAAAGTTTAGAATACATTACCGTAATGAAGAAGATAAAGGGTTTTAATCCTGAAAACAATGATTGGTTTTGGATCAAGTTTAAACCAAATGGTGCAATAATGACTGAAGAAAAATATGGGAAAACTATTTCTTTGGCTGGTAAAGTCGATAACTGCATTTCTTGTCACAAAAACCAGTTTCTTAATGATTATATTTATACAAGTTTTGTAAAAGGTATTACAAAAAAAGAAATAACAGAGGAAAAACCGAAAGGAACCGAGCCTGTTTATGAATTAATGGCGAAAGAACTATGGGAAAGAATGCAAAATGAAAAGTATCGGGAAAACTGGAAAATGTGGCCCGGGAAAAATGCTTTTTATGAAGGAACAGAACCACATGGGTTTTGGCTTACCACATATGTAAACGATCTCGCCCATGAGGCAATTAAACATAAGAAAGGTGAATTACAACCAGGTGCGATAATAATTAAAGAGAATTATAGAAAGGATAAAAACATTGATTCTATAACGGTAATGCAGAAAATAAAAGGTTTGTAACACTTTAGTTCTTTGAAAAATTAATAGCGAAAAAAGGTAAAAAAAGCTGGCGTCTGTTTTTCCTTTGTGGTATAAAAGGCTTCAATAAAGGGAAACAGTTTATGAAGCCTATCATATTCC
>NZ_CAADGZ010000256.1:0-1702 GCF_900696675.1 uncultured Candidatus Kuenenia sp.
CCTAGCGCGGCCTTTGGCCGCAACCAAAAAGGTGATTTTTAGTTTATTATAAAGTATAGTAGTATCCTCGTAAATAGTAATCAGACAATTTGGAGGACACTACTTATGAATAAGTTGATGGAATTATATCGAGACAGGATCGTGGGTGCAATAAGCGGTCTGGACAGGATTCGTTTTCGCGGGACATTGCGGTGGTTGGCCAGTGAGCGTGGGATGGGAACATTCATGAACCAAGCGAGAATTCTGCTTAAGGATTTTTCCGGTTGGGTCAATGGGCTTACGGCACAGGTGCGAGACAGTTGTGAATCGCGGGCGAAAGATTTGGGTATCGAGGTGCGGTATTTGATGAGCAGCGGTGTTGATAAGGAGAAGTTGGCTCGCCAGATCGCGGCGGATAAGAGGATTACGGAAGGTTCCATCTGCCTGTTGAGTGTGGTAGAGCCTTGTATTGCGCCGATGGTCAAGGGCAACAAGGCCAGCAAGAAGCTCGAGTTGGTAATGGCGCCCCGCAAGTGTGTCTTTGTGTATCATTATTTTAACGATCCAGTGTTTGGTTTTGGTCATGTTCGTATCCAGAGTTGGGCGCCGTTTAATATTTTCATTTGTCTCAATGGTCGTCATTGGCTGGAGCGGCAACTTCAGAAGCAAGGTATTGATTATGTTAAGGACGGCAACTGTTTTGTGCGTATAGAGGATATTGCGGCTGCGCAGGTTCTGCTCCATGAGCAGCTTAAGACTGACTGGGCGAAGCTGCTGAACGGGCTTGCGTTGGGCAGTTGCCCGGCATTGTCGCAGATTCTTCGTCCGTTGGAACCGGAGTATTACTGGTCTGCGGATGAGACGGAGTGGGCGACGGACATCATGTTTAAATCGGTTGAGGCATTGGAGGAGTTGTTTCCATCGTTTGTTCATCATGCGATGCGGGTTTGCGACAGTTCTTCGGTGATGAAGTATTTGGGTAGGCGTAACCTTGCAGGCGCTGCCCCTGATGAGGTTATCAGCGACTATCGAAGACGCTATGAAGGTATACGGGTCAAGCACAGTGTGAATTATAATTCAGTGAAGATGTATAACAAGAGCGGTAGTCTCTTGCGTATTGAGACAACGATCAATAATACGCGGGACTTTAAGGTCTTTCGGAGTCCCAATGATGATGAAGGCAAACCGGCGTCATGGCAGAAGATGCGTAAGGGCGTAAGCGATCTTCATCGACGGTGTGAGGTGAGCCAACAATGCAATGATCGTTATGGGGATGCTTTGGCGGCGGCTCAGGTAGAGGAGAAACTGAAAGAAGTGGTGAGCAGCGCTTGTAACAAGGTTGTCAAAGAGGGCAAGAGGTATCGAGGTTTGAATCCCTGGCAGCAGGATGATTACCAGATGCTGATGTTCCTGTCCAAAGGCGAAAACGCGATAAATGGATTCCGCAACCATGATTTGCGTAAGTGGCTTTACCGGGAATCCGAACAATCCGGCAAGGATCAGCAAAAGAAATATTCCGGACGAACGACCCGACGGATAAAGATGCTGCGGGCACACGGTCTAATCCGCAAAGTTCCGAGGGCCAACCGCTATGTTTTGACGGAGAAAGGCCAGAAGTTCTCTTGTTCACTGATGACCGCTTCAGCCCTTGATATTAAAGCACTTACGGAAATGGCGGCATGAAAAACACGCATAAAAAACAAGAAATTGATGGATAGTAGTA
>NZ_CAADGZ010000257.1:0-1690 GCF_900696675.1 uncultured Candidatus Kuenenia sp.
AGATCCCGCGTCCGCGGCAACAATCACATGAATTATTAGAGGCATTACAGATAAAGTTGCCAGAAGTATTGCCAAGCCGGAACATACGGGTAGTCACTAGAAAAAAGCTTGCTGTTCGGCGTAAAAGCCAATAAATATAAGGCTTTTACGGCACTTTTGTTTTTTGACTTGGGGTGAACATCCGTTTTAATGGTTCGAGGATTGATATGTTTTTTGTGCAATGATTTTTAAGCAGTTCCTGGGTCTTTCGATCTGATGGGCCTGTAGATACCTTGTTTCTATTCTTCTTGAGATGTTCGAGGTGTCAATTAGAGGTTGGGCGAAGCACACCCAACAAAAAAAGGCATTGATGGATTCTATCCGCTTAACCCATCCTTACCACCCGGCTCAGCACGGCGTGCTTGTGTTCGCGTATGAGGTATTCGATGATATATCGTTGGTACTTCTTTCCCGGTCGTTCAAACATGATTGATCAGTTTTCCTGTCTATCCTCATCCTGTTCAACAAATATTTTAACTACGCGTCCGTTTTCGTAATAAACCAGTGGAGTATGCGTCTGTTTGGCTATTTCCCTTGCTCTTTTTGCCGCTCTTAGCAATGCAGCTTCTACATTCTCAAGGTCTTTGTCATGAATCTGTCTCTTTTTTCCATTCATCTCTTTTCTCCTTCTTCAAGCAGTTTTGGCGTTCTGCCTGAGTTGTCGTAAAGAATCCAGGTATCTACCAACTGCTTGTAAATGTGGTAAAAATTAAACCATCCCTTTCCAAACCGTCGTCTGATAATCTCTTCAGGCACATTATGGCCACCCTGCAAAACCCTCCCTTTTACCCGTTCAATGGCAATCTTTACATCATGAAGACTCAGAAATATCAACTTTACCGTGTATCCCCTCTTTTGCCATTCGGGTATCATTTGTGCATATATTTTACCGCTAAGTGTTGTTTCAAAGGCAAAGCCATCATTACGAAGCAGGTGCGTTTTAATTTCTTCATACATCAGCCTGCCCGCACGGAAAGCTGCATGTTCAGGGAAAAAAGGAGAAAGCCCTGCAGCTATCAAATCAGCATTAACAAAGATGGGACAGCCCGCCTCATTCGGCAGAAACTCTTTGGCAAACGTGGTCTTTCCTGCCCCGTTAGGTCCGGCAATGATAACGATATTCTTTTTTTTTACCATGTTGATCCTTTAAACCATTTTCGGTAATCCGTCGCTTTCCCGTTACACATTTGTGGATGATCGATTTACGATATTGTGCAAGTGTAGGGATTTTATTGCGGAAATTCTGGCGGAAATTCTGAGGACACCATACGTAATATTAGGAATCTTCACTTTTCTTTTGTGGTACCAGGCTTCTGCCGGCGTAGTATGCTCCTGGGACTACCACACGAGCGATCCTAGCTAGCGGGGAATCTTAACCGTTTTTAAACACTGAGTCAATAATTAAGTACGGTGTCCCCTGAATTAAATGATTTTCAAGCAGTTCCTGAGTCTTTCGATCTGATGGGTCTGTAGATACCTTGTTTCTATTCTTCTTGAGAAGTTCAGAGTTGATCAAAGATTAAGTAAGGCACTGTCCAAAAATAATTTGGTATTTTTATTAATTTAGTTAAGTGAAATTGTATAATTCCAATCTGGCAAGACACTGTGTTTGTTTATGTTTATTTCTTTCATTTGGTCATCAGTGATTTTG
>NZ_CAADGZ010000258.1:0-1680 GCF_900696675.1 uncultured Candidatus Kuenenia sp.
GATAATGGTTGTTATCTGTACAATGGTGGACATGCATATTGTAGAGAACAAGTCAAAATCCGGTAAAAAAATCTATCGATCTACCCTTCTGCGGGAATCGTACCGTGAGGATGGGAAGGTCAAGAAACGCACCATTGCGAATCTGTCGAATTGCACTCCCCTGGAGATTGAAGCGATAAGACTTGCACTCGCACATAAAGACGATCTCTGTGCATTGGGCGCATTGTCAGAATCGGTGAAACTCCATGAGGGTTTGTCTATGGGAGCAGCGTGGAGCGTGTACCAAGTGGCAAAGGAATTAGGGATAGAAGAGGCATTGGGAAAGGACTTTGAAGGAAAGCTGGCGCTTTGGCAAGTAATGGCAAGGGTAATAGGCCAGGGGTCAAGACTGTCTGCAGTAAGGCTGGCGCAGATACATGCTGCGGGTGACGTCCTGGATATGAAGCGTGGGTTTGACGAGAACAATCTGTACGATAATTTGTCATGGTTGTCAGAGAATCAGGCAAAGATAGAGCGAAAGCTGTTTGAGTTAAGACGAGGAGGCAATAAGCCGAAGTTGTTTTTGTATGACGTGACGAGCAGTTATTTAGAGGGGAAGTCGAATCATTTTGGTGAGTACGGGTATAATCGTGACGGCAAAAAGAGGAAAAAACAGATAGTGATCGGTATGCTTTGTGATGAATCCGGGGAGCCGGTATCAACAGAAGTATTTAGGGGCAACACCCAGGATCCGAAGACCTTTGAATCTCAGGTAAAGAAGGTATTAGAGCGGTTTGGATGCAAAGATGTAACGATTGTAGGAGATCGTGGGATGATCAAGACGGTGCAAATCGAAAGTTTGCCGTAAGGGTTTCATTACATAACGGCGATAACCAAGCCGCAGATAGAGTCGTTGATAAATAAAGGGATACTGCAATTAGGATTGTTCGAAGAAAAGCTCTGCGAGATAAAGGATGATGAGGTTAGATATATTCTGAGGCGCAATCCGGTAAGGGCGGAAGAGATGTCAAAGACCCGTGTATCAAAATTACAGAGTATAGAGAAATACATCGTGAAGAAGAACAGTTATCTGAAGGAACATCCTAAGTCGTCAGTATCGAAGGCACTGGAAACAACAAGGGAAAGGCTAACGAAATTGAAACTTGATGGGTGGGTGCAGATAAAAGAAGAGGATAGGACGCTAAAGATAGAGAGAGATGAGGAAGCATTAAAGGAGGCATCATACCTTGATGGTTGTTACGCAATCAAGACTGATCTTGAGGAGAACGAGGCGGATACCAATCTGGTACATGAACGATACAAGGATTTAACGGAAGTGGAGAAGGCGTTTCGGGACTGTAAGACGGTGAATTTGGAGGTTCGTCCGGTGTATGTAAGAAAGGAGGATAGTACACGGGGACATGTGTTTGTGGTAATGCTTGCGTACATGATAATTCGAAGGCTGCGCAGAGCGTGGAAGAATTTTGACTTGACGGTAGAGGAAGGTCTCGCACAATTGACGACCATTTGTTCGATGGAAGTAACAATCAAAGGCCAAAAAGCTAGTTGCCAGAAGATCCCGCGTCCGCGGCAACAATCACATGAATTATTAGAGGCATTACAGATAAAGTTGCCAGAAGTATTGCCAAGCCGGAACATACGGGTAGTCACTAGAAAAAAGCTTGCTGTTCGGCGTAAAAG
>NZ_CAADGZ010000259.1:0-1676 GCF_900696675.1 uncultured Candidatus Kuenenia sp.
ATAATTCCATCAACTTATTCATAAGTAGTGTCCTCCAAATTGTCTGATTACTATTTACGAGGATACTACTATACTTTATAATAAACTAAAAATCACCTTTTTGGTTGCGGCCAAAGGCCGCGCTAGGCAATCTATGAAGCATTTTCGACACAATAAAATTAATATGTTTTTCTGTAATTTCTATATTACTGTGTATTTTCCCGTTGAAGGGAAAACTCCACATATTATCAAATAGCCTTTTCCCATAAATGCCGTTTTCTGCTAAACTGCTAATAGCAATTTGGCCTTGAATATTTTCAGTCAAACACCTTTCCGCGTTTTCTTTCTCAAGTTTTTTATTTATGATAATATCAATATCCATTAAGCTCCTTACAATATCTTCAACATGCAATTCTTCATTGATTTTAATACCCTTGTCTTGGAGTTCACTCAGTATAAATTTATCAAAGGCAACTAGCTTTTTCTTATAATCAGGGAGTGCGACAAAGGTTATTAGACATCCTATTCCCCTTAATATTGGATTGTAGGGATCATACAATACAGCGCCAAATCTATCTTTCAGCTTGATTGCATAGTTATTTGGCATCTGCTTTTGTAAATCACAAAGATATACTTTTAATGTTAAGGGTTGTTTATTCAATATTTTATCTTGCAGAGAATTAACTAACAAAAACCGCTTTTTATCATCTAAACAGGTCTTTGTTTCCATAACATCGTCTATTATCTTCAAAACGGCATATTCAGAAGGATATTCATCGTAGTATCCTTTATCAATCAATTGTATAATTTGTGCAAAATCCAGATCATTTCCGACTCGATACATTTTGTCGATCAATGATTTAAATGTAGCTATGACTGCTTCCTGAAATACACCAAGATCGTAACGTATACCAATTATTTTGTGGTGAATATCCTTTACGGCTTCTGCTAATATAATATCTCTCGATACAGCCAGGTTCATCATATATATCGCTATCTTCTGGACTTTAAGCAGGTTTGTTTGATTTTCCTGCGCCAATGCCTTGTTTTTACCTGTTATTGTTTTCCATACTCGACTGTAGAATCTTTGGTTTTTAATGCTTTCCAGATTTTGTCCTGAAACAGCAAGCAGAGATAAGGCGTCTTGAACCATCTCAGGGACTGTCAGATAATAACATTTACAACTTTGGATTGAAATATATTCTGGAATCGGTTAAAATGTTTTTATGTCTACCGAAAAACTTAAAGAAAAAATCAATGATATTTTACCCTTTTTAAATGAAAGACAAAAGAGAATCTTTTTAGGGGCAGAAGCAAAATCTATTGGCTATGGTGGAATTTCTAAAATCGCAAGACTTGCAGGCGTCTCCAGGCCTACTATCCATCAGGGGATATCTGATTTAGAGAGTGGAGGAAATAATGCCAGTGAGAGTGTGAGAGCTTCTGGTGGCGGCCCTAAACCCAAACATGCTCAAAACAAAAAATTATTAAAAACAATTGAGTTGTTAATTGAAGATTCTACCCGAGGGGACCCAATGTCTCCACTGAAATGGACCTCTAAAAGTACGCATCATTTATCCGAGGAGCTTTATAAAAAAGGATATGGAGTTTCTTACGAAACAATTCGAGTCATTCTTAAACAACTTGGGTATAGTCTTCAAGGTAATGATAAATCTTTGGAAGATTCTCATCCTGAT
>NZ_CAADGZ010000260.1:0-1648 GCF_900696675.1 uncultured Candidatus Kuenenia sp.
AGCCTTTTAAAGCATTTGTATCAACGGCTAAACTTTTCCAATCGTTTGGGAAGAAAGTTCTTAGAAGATCCCAATCTTCTCTCATCATGGCTTTATCCTCCTATAGAGTGATTAGCGGGATAATTAATATAAAAATACCATGATGAATAAAATTTGTCAATAAAACAAGTTAGCGCTTATGAGGCATAAACCCTTCCCCCGCTTTGCACAAATTTTTCCGCCTGCTCAATCGTATTGAACTTCTCAGTGCTTATCCTTTGATAATCAACTCCTTTGCCTGTAAAAAATATCTTGACCGCGTCTTCCCGGGACAGGCAGAAGTTTGCAAAACGTAAGGCATTCCAGCAAGTTTCGGCATCATTACTTGAAATAATAACTCCAATCTTCATACATCTTCCCCCCTCATCTTTTTAATACCTATTTCACTCATAACTCTTTTTATTTCATCAACAACGTAATTTACCTCATCTTCCGTATTGAATCTCCCCAGACTAAACCTCACTGCGCCCATTGCCAATTCTGCCGGAATATTCATGGCGGTTAGTACAGTGGAAGGCCGTCTCACCTGATCATGGCAAGCAGCTCCTGTTGAGAGAGCGACGTCTTCCAGCTTGGATACCAATGCTGAGCTGTCAATGCCCTCAAAACTCACATTCAGGGTATTAGGAAGTCTTTGCGTGGGATGGCCGTTTAACTTCACTGCTGCAATTCCCTTCAGTTTTTCATGCAGCAAATCTCTCAAATACCGGATATTTTTAATGTACTCATCCATTCTCACGGCAGACATCAGACTTGCTTTTCCCAGCCCTACTACCCCTGCAACATTTTCTGTCCCTGCCCGCAGGCCCATTTCGTGGCTGGCGCCATGAATCAATGGTTCCACGTCCACACCTTCACGGATGTATAACGCCCCGACTCCTTTGGGTGCATGAAATTTATGGCCTGCAATGGTCAACAAATCGACGCCTAGCTCGTTCACGTCCACTGGTATTTTTCCAACGGACTGTGCCGTGTCAGAATGAAAATAAATTCCTCTTTTTCTGCATATCTTGCTAATTTCCGCTATCGGCTGAATAGTTCCGGTTTCATTGTTTGCATGCATCACCGAAACTAAAACTGTCTCATCAATTATCGCTTCTTCAATATCATCGGCATTGACGCAGCCATACTCATCCACGCCAACATACGTTACCTTGAATCCCTTTGTTTCAAGATATTTGCAGGGATTGATTATTGCAGGATGCTCAACAACCGAAGTAACAATATGATTCCCCTTTCCTTTAAGGGCAAAAGCGACACCTTTTAATGCATGGTTATTAGACTCGCTCCCGCCGCTCGTAAAGATAATCTCATGAGGACTCGCCCCGATTAATTCAGCTACTTGTCTTCTTGCCGTATCAACAGCCTCCCTTCCCTTCTTACCAAACCAATGGCCACTGGAAGGATTGCCATAATATTGCCTGATAAACGGCTCCATCTCAACGATCACGTTTGGGTCAATTGGAGTGCTTGCATTATTATGGGTCTTCTCCCTACTGAGTGGGTAAAAATGAGCGAAAAAAGTCTTGCGACCCGCAATTAGAGGGAGTTTTCAGCTTGTTTTAGCGTCTAAAAATGTGATATAAAATCGCATGAGAAAAAAACGATC
>NZ_CAADGZ010000261.1:0-1644 GCF_900696675.1 uncultured Candidatus Kuenenia sp.
AAATCTGGAATGCTCCTGTTCAAACTATGTCCCCCGCTGGCGGGGGTGCAGGGGGTGGACTGGATTTCTCCATCGATTCAACTACCCCTTCATTATGAAAACAAATTTGCCCCTTTTCCCCGCGCTCCGCAGACAATTCCACCCCCTTAATCCCCCGCCAGCGGGGGACAGGCTTGCCACCTCCTTTGCAGCTTTCATGCCCTTGTGGGGTTGATCCATGTGCATTCCAGGTTTTTTATTACTTCTGCCATGTTTTAATGAAACGTACAATAGTATTAACCACTGGCAGCGTTGTTTTGCCCCAATCACACATACGGTTACAAAAAATCGGGAATGCTCCTGAGTAGATAGTAGACAGTGCCCGTCCCTCATTCCACCGTTGTGCAGAGACGCACTGTATTGTGTACAAGCTACCAGCCTCTTGAGTTAACACCTTTAGCAAACTTATGGTTGGTGCAATCTTTTAAATTGATACAGTGCAGTTATTTTTCAAAACACAATTCCGGTAAAATAATTTTCAATTCAATGCCTATCAGACAGGAGAGCCTTTTTCGTTTGACAAAAGCCTTCAAATGGATGATGCCGAAACCCGCAGGCGGAGGGTCTTACACCATTGCCCTGAAGTTTGATGGGACGGCCCATGCATGGAGATATAATACTTATGGTGAATTGGGGACGGGACGACCACGCAGAGCGCTACACCGATACAGGCAAGCAATCTCCTCTTAAAACCGGCAATACCAACAGCAACCACTTGACAATAAGCTGAGGAGAGCCTTCAATATAATTTATTATTTGACGAACCTCTTCACGGGTCATGACTACTGGAATATTCGTCTTCTTCTGTGCACGTATAGCGTTAATCTCTTCTTTTAATGATACTTTTAAAGTAACTATTCAGCGTAATTTCTTTAACTACCATATATGACAAAAAAGGCCAAAATCACAGATATTATCCAGAAGTTGTATTGCTATATATAGACAAGAAGCGTAAATTAATGGGTTTTTGCCATATATTGTACTTTTACTCAAACACGCTGAATAGTTACCTTTTAAAACCTTCTTATACAAAAATACAAGTGCGTTCATAGCCTGGTTTTGGGTAGAAGGGGCAACGCAAGATTTCACGGCAAGGTGGGTCAAAAATTGTTCTATTTTTTCTTCACCGTCCATTAAATCCTCTTGACTGGTCATTCGGTGGTATTGAATATAGCCAAACAAATATGATTTTAGGAATTTGGCAATAAAATGGCTTTCTAAAAAACAGATTTATTTGACTAAGCATACTATACAAGCACGCCCCTTAATTCCCTCTTTATAGAGAGGACTGGGAGGTGTAAATTTTTCGAAAACCTTATTTGTTTGACTATATATCATTTGCTTCAATCACAGTATGATCGTTCTGTACGGAGGGAATAATGCTTAAGCCTCATTATATCTTTTACTTTATTTGGCAACCCCCCCCTTTTTTGATTGACATCCTTTTCTCCTATTCTATACTGTGTACGAAATAAAATTATACCTAAATCCTGCAAACAAGGCAAAGCCTTGTTGCAGGAATAGGATTGAAATGGTAGGATTTCCAAGGTATTCGGCGGTATATTGATAACAAAAAACACCTGAAAGGAGATTCACCATTTCGAT
>NZ_CAADGZ010000262.1:0-1624 GCF_900696675.1 uncultured Candidatus Kuenenia sp.
TCTGGTGATGTCTCTGATGTTGTTCCTTCGGCAGGCTCAGGACAGGCTCTTGAGTTTGTTCAGTGATTTCGTGCTTATACCCTTATACTTGCCCTTGAAATCGTATCCGAGAAACCTGAAACCTCTTTCGAAGTTGGTGAGCTTGGTTTTATCCTCGCTCAGCTTCATTCCAAGTTTCCCTGCAATGATTTCTTTGACATAGCTGAGGGCGGCTGGGAGTTCATCTTTTGTTTTAGTCATGACAACGAAATCATCGGCGTATCGGACAAACTTATATCCAGCCTTTTCAAGTTCCTTGTCGATGATGTCACCGATAAGGTTTGCAAGCAAAGGGGAAATGACGCCTCCTTGCGGAGTGCCTTTGTTTGTCTCGTGCACGATGCCGTCCTCCATGACCCCTGCTTTGAGCATGTTCTCAATACTGTTCAAAACCCATCCATCAGCGATTTTCTCACGTAAGGAGTCCATAATAAGCTTATGGGGTATGGTGTCATAGAATGCCATTATATCGGCATCAAGGACGCTGGTATACCCTTCCTGCTTATACTGTTCAAGCCGTTTGATAGCATCGTGACAGCATCTGTCAGGGCGAAATCCAAAGCTGTTATCTGAGAATCCTTTCTCAAATATTGGCTCTATGATTTGCCTGAATGCCTGCTGTACAATCCTGTCCTTAACAATGGGAATGCCAAGAGGTCTCTTGTCATGCCTGCCTTTGGGGATGTATACCCGCAGGACAGGCGCAGGGTTGTATATGGCAGTCTTGAGTTCCTGATGGATACTCATGATATTCACATCAAGATTGGACTCAAATTGCTTAATACTTACCCTGTCAAGACCAGCTTTGCCTTTATTCTTCTTTACGTGTTTGAAAGCAGCATAAAGGTTTTTCAGACTAAACACCTTGTCTCTTAATGAATGATACTTAAGCATCTCTCGATATATTCCTTTCGATTGATTACGGATAATAGATTTGTCAATCGTGTTTCCTGGGTACGGATTCTCCCAAACATAGGCAAAACAAGAGAGGCTCTTGTTACTGCTTACCTACGCAAAAGAGTTTCTTTTCTCATTGAACGTATTCAATCTGCCACTTTCATCAATTCCACTACGGTTATGCCCCTTTCATTTCCGATTCACACCGGAAACTATTATGAGCAATGCTGACGACTTCAAAGATAGACTTGTGAGAGAAGCTTGTCTATCACCATCTCATACAGCTCGGACTTCGGAATTTCCTTATACCTTGCTGTTAGGGAATTTTGCCCAAGACGTAAGTCCTCCCCCGGTCATATGGATTACCCCTTTTCCCTTCGTGATGTATGTTCAAACGCATTAACCAGAGATGGTTTTACTTAATCTGTTTATCCATCTCCAACAAAGGACATTGTCAGTGCTTCGCTGAGAAATGGCAGTTGGCACGGAATAACACGCCACACTCATACACCCCAAAAGGTCGTCTGTACCTCGTAACTCCGTCATACCCCTCACGGGTATATGCTATCTTTCTACGCATACGGATTGCTCCATTGTGTGCGCATAGGCACAAACTTCTCTACGAGGATTAGGCTCGCAGAGGTGGTATTTTCAACCACTCAGGTATTCCATACTTCAAGGCACTCAT
>NZ_CAADGZ010000263.1:0-1619 GCF_900696675.1 uncultured Candidatus Kuenenia sp.
CCAGTATTTTTCTGGATTCCCGCTTCCGCGGGAATGACATATTCGTATCTGATTAATGACGCCGTGTATAGCTCTTTGAAAAACCGTACATTTACGGATAATTCGCACAAAACAAAAAATGCAACATTACTTTGTTAAAAAATTAAGCGGCGCATTTTTTCTTAAGGCGTTTCGATTTAATTTTAAAATAGCTATGGGCAAGATTTTCGTTCTTTGATAAGGCATTAGTAGAGGCAAATTCGAGCATGGAATTGACAGCCTGTTTGATTTCGTTGAAGGTGGTGGGTTTCGTTTCAAGGATTTTGGTAAGATAGGCGTTTTGTTTGATCCAGTAGGTGAGGGTCCATGCAACAAGACAGAGATTCCAGTATCTATCAATCTTGTTGATATGCCTGACCTGGTAGTGGTCAAAGTAAAAGGTGTCTTTTAATTCCTTGAAACCGTGTTCAATACCCCAACGGAGCAGGTAGTTGGTAATGACCATTTTGGCAGAGGCACGGAGATTATTGGTAACAAGGATATGATAGGTGTAGTCGTCATCCTTATTCCACTTGCCAAAAATGATTACAAACTTAATGGGTACATCACAATCATTCAGCTTTGCCTCGAACGAATAGGTTTTATGGGAAACTTCAGAGCCATCCGTAGTTTTGAATTTGACGAATTTGATTTTGTCCCAGAAATGCTTCTTGATGAGGGTCACGAGCTCATCTGGTTTGACGAGACATTGGTTTTTCTTTACGGGATGGCGCATGAAGATGTTTCTGTTCGATTTTATTTCGGAATAGAAGATTTTGCCTTTCTTGTGAATGTGCGTGAGGAAGCGTGTTGTCGCATACCAGGAGTCAAAGACTATGCCAGAGAGAGCGAAGCTTTCTGCGTAGAGGTCGAAAAGTTCTAGAGCGATTTGTATCTTGTCTTTGAACTGAGAGTTGTTTTTTCCTCTGGGAAACTCCCTGGCGGGAAGGTAGGGAATGATGTCGATGGGAAAATGCTTTGAGTCTGAGACGAAAGCAGCGCTGACACCGACATTGCAGACCTCTTTTCTTTTGAGTGGCCCGCAGTATTGCAATTTTGCTCCCTCGGTCTTCTTTGCAAAGGGTTTCGGGCAGCCGGTGTCATCGATAGCAAGAAGGCCGTCTTTGGCGGGGGCAGTAGTTCTTTGTTTTTGAATAATTTCCAGTCGTATGCGTTTGAGTGCCTGGGTATCCCATTTTGAATCGGAGAAGAAGTATTGAAGTTTCTGATAATCGGTATGAGTGGCCTTTGCCATCACCTCAAGGGAGTTTCTTTTGTAGTCTTTGAACAAGGCATAGATGACGAGGGTAAACATAGCCATCTGTTTTGTGCTAAAGCAAGAGGCAAAATTTTTCAGAAACGTATTTAACAGAGGAATGTTTGCAGAAAAAATACTCAAATCCTTTGCTCCTGTTGTTGGTTGATTGAAAAATTCACAAGTGCAATTGATAGCAGGAGTAAAGGAATAAGTCAAGCGCAAAATAAGTCACAAAGCATTGATTTGTAGTAAGTTGAGTTGAATTCGACTTATGACTTAAAAATATTTTTTTACATGCGCTTTTTAACAAAGTAATGTTTGATTTTAATATAAAGGCACTTTG
>NZ_CAADGZ010000264.1:0-1616 GCF_900696675.1 uncultured Candidatus Kuenenia sp.
ATTGAAAGGTTTGAAAATATAATCATACATAAGTAGGCTACAAAAATTTATAGTTGTTAATATGAAAAATAAGAAAAGTTTATAGAAGTGAGAAAGTGACTTTTAAGGTTTAAATACAATTTAAATTTCTCTATATGTTCAACAATTTAACATTGATAATCCTATTAAAAGAAAGAATCGCAACTAATTATAGAAATAAAATGAGTGGGTTGTTTTATGAAAGAAAAGCATATCTGTCCAAAACGACAAAAAAGAAATCCCTCAAATAAAGGTGGTAAATTTGTTTTGACAATAAAAAACACCAAACTTTATCGAGGGATTGTAATGGTAAATGTAACACTTTTTAGTCAGATTTTACAAAAAATAAACAGAAACATTTTTGCAAGGGTAATAAAAGAATACTCAACAGATAAACATAATAAGGGAATAAATAGCTGGACGCATTTAGTAACGATGTTATTCGGTCAGTTTGCAAAATGTCAGTCAATAAGAGAAATAACAAATGGATTATTATCAATATCAGGTAATCTGAATCATTTGGGAATTCAAAGGAAATCACCTTCTAAATCATCTTTATCTTACATAAATGCTACAAGAGACTGGCAGATGTTCAGGGAGTTATTCTTTTCACTGTATGAAGATTTTCAGAAGAGAGGTTATTTCCAAAGGAAAAAATTTAAGGGAATTAAGAAAAAAATATTTATGCTGGATAGTACAATAATCAGCGTATGTATAAAAGTATTCGATTGGGCAAAATATAAAAAAGAAAAAGGAGCCATAAAGCTTCATACGCTTCTAGATTATGATGGCTGTATGCCCAAATATGTGTATATGACCGATGGAAAGAAAGCAGATGTGAAACACGCAAATTATATGCTTTTACCAGAGAGCTCAGTAATAGTTGCTGACAGAGCATACATAGACTTTAAGATGCTCTATCGGTGGATGAAAGAGAAAATAATATTTGTAATAAAACTAAAAGATGCAATCAAATATGAACAAGTAAAAGAATTTCCTTTGCCGGAAGGAAAAGATGAGCATATACTTAAGGATGAAAAAATCAGGTTAACCGGTGTGGATACCAAAGACCATTATCCTGAGTGCTTAAGACGAGTGGTAGTATATTCCGAAACAGAAAAAGCAGATGTGGAGATAATAACAAACAATTTTTCTTGGACAGCACAAACAATATCAGAGCTATATAAACAGCGATGGTCGATAGAAACATTCTTCAAAGAGCTTAAACAACACTTAAAAATCAAATCTTTTTTAGGAACAACTGAGAATGCGATGTGGATACAGATTTGGACAGCATTGATAACTTTGCTGCTGTTGAAATATCTAAAAGAGATATCCAAATATGGATGGAGTTTATCAAATTTAATTGCTTTTCTAAGAATGAATTTGTTTGTAAAGATTTTATTAACTGAATGGCTTGATAATCCTTTTAAGCCGCCAGAGGATCTTTCTATGAAACTAAGACAAGAAAATTTATTCTAAGAGGGGGATATTTGGGAAGTTATTTTATAATCTGTCCAAAAAAACTTATTAAGAAACCTTTTTCTCTTTTTCTAATTTATTTTGGACAGCACTGAAGAAAAGAGAGATTTTTATTG
>NZ_CAADGZ010000265.1:0-1590 GCF_900696675.1 uncultured Candidatus Kuenenia sp.
CATTGTACAGATAACAACCATTATCCGTCAAGTATATTGTCGGATAATAACAATATATTAGTGACTACATATTTATTAAAAATACAGCCTTAACAAACTATGTATTAAGCACTTATGCGTTTTGGCAGGGGTGAACATCCGCTGCAACGTGGAAATCATTGACCTGATGTAGAAGGGATTGAGACGGGCTGGGCAAATCCGGCATTAAGCAGCCTTATCACAGGTGGAAATCATTGACCTGATGTAGAAGGGATTGAGACGGCAGTTTGACTGGGGCGGTCTCCTCCAAAAGAGTAACGGGTGGAAATCATTGACCTGATGTAGAAGGGATTGAGACAATTATACCTGCAAGACCAGAGATCCGTTCCAAATTGTGGAAATCATTGACCTGATGTTGAAGGGATTGAGACACAACAATAATTGTCGTTGCTAATTGCAACAGTGTCATTATGTGGAAATCATTGACCTGATGTAGAAGGGATTGAGACGTCATCCTCATCAAATTCGCCCGAAGAAATTTCCAAAATTGTGGAAATCATTGACCTGATGTAGAAGGGATTGAGACTATCAAAGCAAAACTCCTTGACTAAATTTTCAATCTTAAGTGGAAATCATTGACCTGATGTAGAAGGGATTGAGACATTCCACATACGATTGCAACGCCTCCCACGATTAATGCGTGGAAATCATTGACCTGATGTAGAAGGGATTGAGACTTTTGATAGAAATCTTTTAATATTAAAACAGCATCCTTTTCGTGAAAATCATTGACCTGATATAGAAGGGATTGAGACGCTTCAATTAAAAGGGTGAGGGTCACACCTTGATTGGTGATTAATTTGTTGATAATAAAAGGCAATTTTTATATCTTGGCTGCCATGACAAGGCCATGGCGCATAGAATTTGAAGGGGACTTACTATCACATCTTATCACGGGGAAATGAGCGAAGGAATATTTTCCATGACAATGAAGATCGTATTTCGTTTCTCGATATTTTGGGAAACATATAGGAACGGTTTGAGGTTGAAGTATATGCCTATGTTCTCATGGATAACCATTATCATTTACTCCTCAAAACCAATAAACCCAATATTTTTCAATGTATGCAATGGTTTGGAACTACGTACACGCACCGGTATAATTTAAAACACAAGCGAATTTGGCACCTTTTCCAGGGACGATTCAAAACCTTTCTTGTTGAAAAGGATGAATACCAGATGTGTCTTTCCCGCTATATACACAGGAATCCTTTACGAGCCAAAATAGTCAGGCGGTTGGCAGATTATCCGTGGAGTAGTTATCCCGTGTGTGCCTATGGCAAAAAACCACCAAAGTGGTTGCTTACAACGTCAGTTCTTTCCCATTTTGAGTAACTATTCAGCATAAACATCACACGACTCCCGGCAGGTTCAGGTTTGCAAACCAATGTCATTAAGTTAAGCAACCTGCCAGAAAAGTATCCCTTAATAAAGGGGGAAAAAGGGGGGGGTGTTTTTAATAAAATAATTCTCAACACCTTAGTTATTTGAAAAATTCAAGGGGATATAAAAAACAATGTAGCCCCTTTGGGTGCGGTCTGTTTGTAGCGC
>NZ_CAADGZ010000266.1:0-1589 GCF_900696675.1 uncultured Candidatus Kuenenia sp.
CAATCTCGTTATACTGTGGCTCCAGGAGTGTTGCAAGGGATTTCCATGCCTGGGTTAGACCGCCGGCGCTTATTTGAAGGTTGAAAAATACGGAAAGCATCTTTACGATGTTGTTTACACTGATACCGATTAAGTAGTGAAGCCATGCGGTAAAGACAACAAGGCGCAATCCTAGTCGGGCGCCATGCAACGCATCTGTGACCTTGGGTTGAACTATCTTTTTGCAACAAGCACACCAGTAACCATGAACTGTATGTTCCGTCACAACAGGGTCAAGGCGTGGAATATCTTCGATGTATCGCTTATAAGTTCTTACCGGTTTTTGTAATGGCTGGTGGCAATCAGGGCAACTCTCCATGGAATGCGTTTGATAGGCAGTTACTGTTTCAGGTCGTTTCCGGCAAACTCCCTTATGTCCCTTTTTCCTGCCACAAGGCCGTTTTCTCTTTTTCTTTGTGGGCTTTAGATAGGGCGGTATCGAACCGGAAGGGGTAGTCGGACCCGGTTTATCGCAAAGCCGGTCATATTTTTCTGCTTTCTCCGCCAGTATCAGGATGGCTTGAATCGCATCCTCTCTGTCCATCTCCAAAATAGCTATGGCTTCATCCCTGGTCACAGTCAAGAAACCTCCGAAAGTTTTTTTGAAGAGGGTAGAGGTAGAGATCCTTAGGTTGGCCATGATACAGATAGCGATTGCCCCGTTTTGCGCTCCCTTTGGTTTTGCCAGCACGAATCCAATTGGCCGCCTGATAGCAGGTACCCTTAAACCGCGCGGTATCAACAAAGGTTTCGGCTAAATAAACGGGATGGCCGTAAACGGTATTCCAGTCATCTGACAGACGTCTGAGGGCAAGTGACAATACCTTGGATGCAAGGTGTTTGATCTTAACCCATGGTAGAATGAGAAATCGTACGTTATTTGCAATCAAATGTAAGTGTGTACGTTTAGTCGTCTCATCCCATTCAATGAAACGATCACGGTCTTTGACTTTCCATGCGGCGCTTGCCCACCCCAGGCAGGCAACAACCTGATTGCCTATACGTACGATGTGTCTGAGGTGTTCGCCAACAAGCCGGGGATTGCCGAGGTAGTGATAGTGTTGGAAGAGATACTCCCAGAGATATCTTTCCTGAGGGTCTTTTACCACATGGATTGTCAGGTTTTCATACTCTGTGATTTTACCTTCTAGTGGTCTCCTGACGAAAAGGGGTGTCTGGACAAAGACCTTGGGTTTCAGATTGTTTTTGGCCCGTATACGTGGAGGAAGCGTTATCAATCCCTGTTCTTCTAATCTCAAAAGGAGGTCTCGTGCTGCGTATTCTTTATGTTTGCCATTGGGCTGCACCCAGTTCCAATGCTTGCATAGTTCGCAGGAAATATAAGTCCGACCTCTGAGAAAATGCTGCTCGATGAGCGCCTTTATAAAGGCGATATCGTCCGCATGCAGTTTTCGTGAACGGTATTGGAATATGATAGGCTTCATAAACTGTTTCCCTTTATTGAAGCCTTTTATACCACAAAGGAAAAACAGACGCCAGCTTTTTTTACCTTTTTTCGCTATTAATTTTTCAAAGAACTAAAGTGTTAC
>NZ_CAADGZ010000267.1:0-1580 GCF_900696675.1 uncultured Candidatus Kuenenia sp.
GTATTTATAGGGTTATAAAGGATTTGTATTAATAAATAGGCCATTTATTCTGCGACTACATATTATTTTGAATTTGTGGAAACCCGCTTAAAATAAGGATTTTGTTGAAATCTTTCCGGAAAGGGGGTTAAAAGTTACCGTTAATTCAGTGCTGACCGATACATCAATTGATCCATCTGCAGGGCTTACTGAATCTACTTCAGGCGGCGTATTATCTGCCGAAAGGTTACTAGCCATCTTTGATATAAATATATCTTCACTACCACTAGAAGATATATCATAGGCACCTGTGGACGTAGGAAAATCTGATGAATTAGTTTTACCTGTCACATATACATCATTATTAGTATTTATAGCAAGTGCACTGGCAGAGTCACCATAATGTCCACCAAGATATGTTGATGCAAGCAGGTTAGCCAAACTACTATCCAGTTTTGATACAAATACATCGATTTGATAAGAAGTATTTCCAGATGTATCATAAGTCCCTGATGTTATAGGAAAGTCTGTTGAGTGTGTGTAGCCTGTTATATAGACATTACCGCTTTTGTCAAGGGCGATTGCTTCTCCTGAATCAGAATCGGAACCTCCCAGAAATGTGGATGCAAGCAGTTTATCTAAGTTACTATTAAGTTTTGATACAAATATATCTTCATAATAAAATGAAGTATTTCCATATTTATCATATGCTCCCGTAGTTGTTGGAAAATCTGATGAATAAGTGCGGCCTGTCACATATACATTACCACCCGTGTCTAGAACGACTGAATTTGCATAGTCGGAATCATCATTACCGCTTAAAAACGTAGAGGCAATTAGGTTTGTAAGATTGCTATTCAGCTTAGATACAAATGCATCGGAATAATAGTATTCATCATTGTAATAAGAAGTATCATATGCCCCTGCAGTAGTAGGAAAATCTTGTGAATAAGTATAACCTGTCACATATATGTTACCGCTTGTGTCTACAGCAAGTGATTTGATACAGTCATCATCTTGTCCGCCAAAAAATGTTGATGCAAGTAAACTATTCAGATTACTACTAAGCTTCGATACAAATGCAGAATCGCTACGAAAACCATTATACGATACATCATAGGCTCCTGAGGTCGTTGGGAAATTTGATGAGTGTGTATACCCTGCTACATAGACATTTCCATTTGCATCTACATCAATACATTCGACATAGTCATAATTATTTCCTCCAAGATAAGTAGATTCAAGCAAACTGCTCAAGTTACTATCAAGCTTTGAGATAAATAAATCACAATAAGTAGAATCATTTCTCGAGCTATTATATGCATCCAAGGTTGCTGGAAAGTCTGAAGAATATGTATTTCCAGTTATATATACGTTCCCACTTGAATCTATGTCCATTGAGTATGCAAAATCCATTTCAGAACCACCCAAATATGTGGATGCCAGCAGAGATGTCAAGTCACTATTTAATTTTGACCTAAATCCTGCAAACAAGGCAAAGCCTTGTTGCAGGAATAGGATTGAAATGGTAGGATTTCCAAGGTATTCGGCGGTATATTGATAACAAAAAACACCTGAAAGGAGATTCACCATTTCGATGA
>NZ_CAADGZ010000268.1:0-1538 GCF_900696675.1 uncultured Candidatus Kuenenia sp.
GGGTTCACTCATTAGAAGGCTTTTGTCAAGGACAAAATATCTCCGGTCGCAAAAATATCTACATTTTCACGTTTTGAATACCCCTCCAAGTACGGAATCGCTCTTACTGCTGTTTACGAAAATGACTATACCGTTCACGTTTATCTACGCCCGTGGTATTTCGCAATTGTTTTGGTATCGTTCTCATCCGCACCATTCACCCATCGGGATCAAGGCTTTGTGAAAGACTTTCTCACCGCCCCTGACTTATCTTCTGTCCCAGAAAACCATCGGTTCCATACCAGTGTCCAATCGTTATTCACAGAATATTCGGCTCTACGGCCAAAACCTCACGGCTCATGGTATGGGCAGATCAGAATGGAATATTCTTTTTCGCCGATTCCTTTACCGGCACAACTCATAATAAAAGGTGGAACAACTTCCAATCAGGTTTCATGGATTGGTTACCTAACCCGCAACCGGTTCCTTGCACCACCTAATCTGCTTGCTACCCAAACATTTTTTTCTCGTCGTAGTTTACTTGCTCCTTTATTATGTAATAACATGCCCTGGCCAGCTTATTGCTCAAGGCTTTCGTTGCCAGAACTACATGGCTCTTTGACGCCTTCCTCTGATGCCATTTCCTTCCCTTTTCGCAAAATCTTACGTGAAAATGCGCTGCCTCCACATACGCCCACGCAAGGTATTTATTCCCGTTCTTACGGTTTCCTTTCCCTTTGCTCTTACCATTCGATAATTTTTTTGCCGATACGCATCTGCAATAAGATGAATACATCCCCACATCACTAAATCGCTCTATGTTCCCAGTCTCCAGCATTATCGTCATTGCCAGGATTTCGCCTATCCCAGGCACCTTGAGCAATTTCTTATACGGCTTCTTTAGCTTCACCTCCTTTAATACCGCTTTCTCTATCTTGTATATCTGCTTATTTAATACCTCTATTACCTCGTGATCGCACTGTGCTGACATGGTCAAATGCACGTCGCTGAACATCCCCATTACCTCTTCGTTACTCAGCTTCTTTATCGTATCACCGCTTATCGGTACTCCTTTGTTACGGTTTACCATCGTTTGCATACTCAATATATGCGCTGTCCTTTGTTGTACCAACATCATCCGCTTCCTCAGTAAATCCCTCACTGACCGCGTCTCTTTGGGATAAATATATCCCTCTGGTAATATCTTTAACCGTAACATCTTTGCCAACCAAAACGAATCCCTCGTGTCGTCAATGTACTTTAATCCCTCATACTGCTGCATTGCCGATGTATTTGCCAGGTGTACCTGATAGCCTGCCTCCATCAGACCATCCACTATCCAGTACCAGTTAAAGGCCGATTCTACTACTATACCCTTTATTTCTTTTTTGTATGGCTCTAATACGCGCTTTATTTCATTGATGTCATTACGGTTTCTCCTCTTGAATACCTTCCGATCCTCCTCATCGAGTATTCCAATATAATTATTATCACCATGTAAATCTATTCCTACGAAATATCCCATTGCTCGCTCCCTCCTTACTTTGTTATTATTTAAC
>NZ_CAADGZ010000269.1:0-1519 GCF_900696675.1 uncultured Candidatus Kuenenia sp.
ATTCCTCCAGTCCATCCATTCACATACCAGACGCGACAGTTTACGACGCGATAGGCACGGTTCCTTTTGGATAGTTTCTGATAAACGCTTTATTACATCATCTGAAAATATTCGACCTCCTACTCTAAGCATGTACACAGTGTAACATACGGTTAACACGGTGTCCAGCAAAAAATATGGGTCATCCCCAGCTTTGTTAAGGGGGATTTCAATTAAGTCCCTCTCAACAAAGGGGAAAATTTTAAGGTCCCCCTTAATAAAGGGGGAATCAGGGGATTGTTATCTCTCAGATGAAAAATCTTTCGGTTTTCAGCATAATCCTGCTGATTGTGATTGATATTTGCTATATCACAAAATAACATGTGGGGCAATTGTGGGATAAAGATAAATATTATGCAGCAATACTTGTACGAAGAGAGACCTTGAAATCAAATGCCGGAACCTACGATTAAGTGTTTAAACTGCCAAACTGAGTTTCAAAAGCGTCGTTTGCGTTGCACAAATTGCAATGAGATCGGCATCTATAAACTATACAAGTATGTAAGGTTCTACGATCGTTCACTCGACATATTGAAAAACAAAATGATTTGGTTTTCAACTGCAGAAAAATTAAACGATCCATTTGAGTTTAGTTTTCACCTTTCTGAAATGCATATAAATGGATTTCCGATAGATGAAGTATCGCTCGAAACAGCGATAAGAGCTATGAAACAAATGGGGGTGCTTCCGTTTAGCGAGATTAACGATAATATCTTGATGTGGTCGCACTATTCAGAGTCTCATAAAGGTTTTTGTATCGAATTTGAGCGTACCGACTCCAACGCATTGGGGAATTGGGATCATTGTATGCCCGTCTTGTACGATGATAACCTTCCAGCAGTTAGACCTATCGAATTAGGAGACAAAAAAGTTGTTTCAAAGATATTGACTACAAAATCAGAGCTTTGGACATATGAGAGAGAGTGGCGCATCTTAGTTGAAAAAGGAAATCAAACATATCTTTTACCAGGCAACATCACGGGGATAGTGTTTGGTTACAAGATGCCAGTTGATATACGTCAAGAAATCGCAAGAATTCTCGGCGGCACTGTCACGTACATGCACGCCGTTAAGAGTGCAACAAAGTTTGCTGTTGATATAAAGCCAGTTTCGTTATCTGATCTAACAAGTTGATGTAAGGTGGGTAATAAAAAGATGGTAACGGCATGAAAAACAAGGAGGAATTTAAAGAGTTATACGGATGGGATGATGGGAATATATATTTCATGAATGAAGAGCGCAAAAAGGAATGGTGTGTAAGTGACAATGAAGAATTGTATAATCAATTAATAGAAATTTGCAGAAAATATTTTAAAGTGAATGATGTAGTATAGCAGGACAAACCACAGAGGACCTAGCGCGGCCTTTGGCCGCAACCAAAAAGGTGATTTTTAGTTTATTATAAAGTATAGTAGTATCCTCGTAAATAGTAATCAGACAATTTGGAGGACACTACTTATGAATAAGTTGATGGAATTAT
>NZ_CAADGZ010000270.1:0-1519 GCF_900696675.1 uncultured Candidatus Kuenenia sp.
CTTTTTGCCAATCTTGGTAGTGGAAAATACTGATTTTCGCATTGCGAAAATCGTTTGCAGGATTTAGGTTTGATACAAAAACGTCATAATCTTCACCTGAATATGATGCACTATAACTACCTTCTGTAATTGGAAAATCAGTTGAACCTGTATAGCCAGCGACATAAACATTTTCCTCAGAATCTAAACTAATTGCATGGGCATAATCTTCAGAAGAACCACCTAAGTAAGTAGAAGCCAGCAAAGGATCAATAACAAGTTCTTTTGTCTTGTCGTAGGAAGCAACGGCGAAGCCGTATGTCCGTGAGACGTGTCCGTTATCCGTGCCAGTATTCATTGAGTATTTTACGGCTATTGGTTCATAATCACGAATCACGTACTTCACCTCCACTTCCACCCTTTTCCCATCTATTTCTTGATAGGCAATTGGTTTTGTGAATGTTACGGGGCCGAGTTCGGTTTCTGCTACGAGCTCACCTTGTTCGTTTACCCACACGTCAGGTGAAACAACCCCCCTGCCCCCCTTTGTTAAGGGGGATTTCGCCAAGCTTCCTTTTGTTGAGGAGGATTCAGGGGGTTGTATGCCACTCAGTCTTATTTTTATCCGGTTGGGGTCGGCACCAGGTTTTACGTGAAAGAGTTTTTCTACGTTGTTTCCATACGCCTTGAGTTTTAATTCTATGCCCTTATAGACTTCTCCAAGATTAACCACATCATACGTAGAAATATTGGATTTCCACTTCTTTTGGTCATTTCCTTTGAAGTAATTTATCTTTGTTGCCGACTTGTCTTCGCCTTTTATTTCCTTTACTTTCGCGCCGATGAGCGTTTCTTTTAAGGCAATTCCCTGCAAAAATGTGTTGGGGGTCGGGGGTTGGGATTTAGGGGTTGGGGAATGTGGATCGCTGATTTGTTGGGTGCGCTCCATTCCTTCGACAGGCGCAGGACAGGCTTCATCCAGCCTACATGATTTGATGCACGATTTGTGATTATAGTGTATCCCGCATCCTGCATCGTGTATCATATAGGGCGAATGCAATTCGCCCCTACAATCCGTATTTTCAACGTCAGATCCTTTTGGCAGTGAATATACGATCTCTCCGTCTTTCGTAACAAAGACTGTCCCGCCAAAGGTGTTGGCATAATATGCAACCTTTTCATCTGCCTGTCCTTCATTGGCAATAAACGGTATTTGGAGTTTTTTGATCTTTTGATTGACGGCTTTGCCGGATGGTGTGTCTTTGTGTTCCTGTGCAAATGAGGAAAATGCAAAACCGAATAGAAATGAAAGCACTATCGAAAAGATAAAAAAAGGGTTCCTTTTTTTCATAGGTATTGTCCTTATAAAAATAGGTAAAAAAATTATAGGGGAAGATAGTGCGTGCATTATAACCCCCTTTCCGGAAAGATTTCAACAAAATCCTTATTTTAAGCGGGTTTCCACAAATTCAAAATAATATGTAGTCGCAGAATAAATGGCCTATTTATTAATACAAATCCTTTATAACCCTATAAATAC
>NZ_CAADGZ010000271.1:0-1517 GCF_900696675.1 uncultured Candidatus Kuenenia sp.
GTAAGAAGCACCATATCGCGGGAGAAACAAATTAAGGGTGGCTCAAGGGCTAAAAAAACAGAATTAATTAATGGAATGAATGCAGGATGGAAGGATCTCTATTACGGTTTATGAGGTTGCTTCGGAAAAGACCCTCGCAATGACAAGCTGATACCCTTGTAATGACAAAATAAGTCACCAGTCATCATGTTTAATTTGCAACACCCAGAAACTATGAAAATGGGTTTATAGCCATATCATATTGCAGTACATGTACTTGAGCTATTTTTTGTAGTCTTATTTTCGAGCCAGATGACTGGTTTGGCAGGTTTAATTGTAATTTAGATGCATCAGGTTGTGTGTTTGGATGCTACGTCGACGCAGCAAATGATGAGATAATAAAAGGAGGTATTCCGAAAGACTGATCACTTGGGAATAAACAACTTACCGGCAAAAATGATATTAGGGAATATGCTTAGAAGTCTTCGTAAATAACTTGAACAGATTAAAAGACCGCTGTATCGCAGATGCACGGTTAGCAAAGAGACATTATATAATCAAACACGGGAAAGGAGTATATCATGCAAGGCAACGAGTTGATAGAAGTTGATACAAACGTCCGTCTCCACATACGGGACTGGGGGCAAGGCAAGACAATCGTGTTCATTCCCGGATGGCCACTAAGCCTTGAGATGTATGAGTATCAGTTTACGCAGTTGCCTAAGCATGGTTATCGTTGCGTGGGTATTACGCTGCGCGGCTTCGGTAAATCGTCCAAACCCTGGGGAGAATATACCTATGATGTCTTTGCGGATGATGTCAGGAAGGTGCTTGAGGCGCTTGACCTGCGCGACGTCACACTGGCCGGTTTTTCAATGGGTGGTGCTATTGCCCTGCATTACATGGCCCGCCACAAGGGAGAGAGAGTATCAAAACTGGCTCTCTTTGGTGCGGCAGCACCGAGCTTCGTCAAAAGACATGGTTTCCAATACGGCCTGGAGTCGGCAGCCGTTAATGGTTTTATAGAGTTGTGCTATGCAGATAGAGCAAAGCTTAATGAGGATTTTGGCAAAATCTTTTTCCGCAGCGAGAATGCAGTGAGTCCGAAGCTTGGCGAGTGGTTTCACAATATGGGAATGGAAGCATCTCCTCATGCTACCGCAGCCAGTCTTATTGCACTGCGGGATACTGATCTGCGTGGTGACATGGCAAAGGTCAACGTGCCGACTATGATTTTACACGCCACGCAGGACAAGATATGCCTTTTTGAACTGGCGGAAGCAATGGCGGCAGGAATTAAGGGGGCAAAACTGATAGGATTCGAGAAAAGCGGGCATGCCCTGTTCTACGAAGAGAAAGAGAAGTTCAACAAGGAGCTTGCGAACTTTGTTGGCTAATGCGGTATGTTTTAGCGGATGTTCACCCCAAGTCAAAAAACAAAAGTGCCGTAAAAGCCTTATATTTATTGGCTTTTACGCCGAACAGCAAGCTTTTTTCTAGTGACTACCCGTATGTTCCGGCTTGGCAATACTTCTGGC
>NZ_CAADGZ010000272.1:0-1499 GCF_900696675.1 uncultured Candidatus Kuenenia sp.
ATGCTATTTATGTAACGCTTCAGAAGGAAATGGAATTTCGTAATTTTGTTTAATGTAAAAATAGAAAGGAAATTCTAATGTCCGAAACAAAAAGAGAAAGAAAGCACTATTCACCCGAACAGAAAGTTCTTATCCTGAGAGAACTTCTTGAAAACAATCTTCCCATCAGCCAGCTTGCTGAAAAGTACCAGGTTCACCCTAACGACATCTATAACTGGAAGAAAAAACTCTTTGAGTATGCTAAAGATATTTTTCAGAGTAAATCAGTTAATCAGAAACAAACCTCCCTAGAACAGAAAAGGATTGAAAAGCTTCAGTCTAAATTAAGAGATCGTGAGGAGGCGATAGCCTTTCTGCTTAAAGAAAACATCGAAATAAAAAAAAGTATAGATGGGGAGATATGACCAGCAAGTGGGTTGAACCTGAGGTAAGAGATAATGTTGTGGAGTTTGTAAACTTCATAAGACCGAAGACTGATATTCCGCTTAAAGGTATCATTCCTCTTTTAGGCATTAGTTCCAGTAAATATTATTCTTGGATTGAGAGGAAAGGAGTAGAAAATAACCATAATGGAAAGACTCCCAAGGAACATTGGTGCCTGGACTGGGAGAAGGAAGCCATTATTGTCTATGCTAAATCTCATCCCGTAGAAGGTTACAGACGCCTTACTTACAAGATGATTGATGATAATGTTGTTGCTGTTTCGCCTGCTACTACTTACAGAATACTTAAAGCTGCCGGCTTACTTAACAGGTGGAATAAAGTTAAAAGCTCTTCCAAAGGAGGTGGCTTTAATCAGCCAACAGCTCCTCACCAGCACTGGCATACTGACATCAAGTATGTTAACTATCACGGAACTTTTCTGTTTCTTATTTCTGTTATTGATGGTTACTCACGATATATAGTTCATCACGAACTAAGACGAAGTATGCAACAGTTTGATGTCCAGTTAACCTTGCAGAGAGCTTTAGAGAAGTACCCCGGCATAAAGCCAAGAATCATTTCAGATAATGGTCCTCAGTTTATTTCCAAAGACTTTGCTGAATATTTGAAACTTCTAGAACTTCAGCATATAAGAACCTCTGTTGCTTATCCTCAGAGTAATGGCAAGATCGAACGATACCACAGAACTATTCATCAGGACTGCTTAATGAAAACCTCTTTAATCAATCTTGATGATGCACGTAAACAGATTTCATCTTATATTGATTACTACAATAATAAAAGACTTCACAGTTCGTTATTTTATTTAACACCTGAAGACTTTCTTATTGACAGAGTTGAAGAAAAGCTGAAAGTAAGAGAACGAAAACTTAAAGAAGCTAAATTGAAAAGAATTGAGGTTAGATATGCAAGCTAATCTACCTTATTTAATTAACACCAATTTCCATTTCCCGCTGAACCAATACAGTTTGGTTCGCTTCCACCTAAAAAAGTAATAAAATTCCAATTAGCTCCGCCATCGCTAGTGTAAACGTGCTTACCTGCAAAACCAAGTG
>NZ_CAADGZ010000273.1:0-1493 GCF_900696675.1 uncultured Candidatus Kuenenia sp.
TGTTTAAAGTAGTACAATAGCGCTACCACAATTGCTAAAAAACGGATATCTGTTATCGCTTTTTGCCAATCTTGGTAGTGGAAAATACTGATTTTCGCATTGCGAAAATCGTTTGCAGGATTTAGGTGGTATATTGATACTGCATATCCGCCCTTACATCAAACTTAGGGTCATAAAAAATCTCGTAATTCATCAAACGATATTTAATAAGAGTCTTAATACAATTCCAGGCATAAGCTACACCATTTACGCGACAAACTTCATCTCCATAATACGTTGGGATGGGAATTTCCTTTATTTTAAAACCGGCGGCATGAAATTGCACAATAATATCCGCATCGAAATCAAATCCCTGACTATTATAATTAAAAGGAATCTTACGAAGCGCTGATACCCGGTAAGAGCGGTAGCCGGAATGCATTTCAGACATCTGGCTCTTAAGCAAGGCGTTTTGTATTTTGGTGAGAATCCGATTACCTATCCATTTATACAACGGCATACGGCCTTTCAAGGCGCCGCCTCTCTGCAAAAAACGGCTGCCGAAAACGGCGTCTGTTTTTTCTGTATAAGCGGCTAATATATGGGGCAGGCTTTCGGGGGCATACTGGCCGTCACCGTGGAGAAGTACAACAATATCAAAACCTCTTTGGATGGCATAATTGTAACCAAGTTTTTGATTGCCGCCATACCCCTGATTATAAGGTGTTTGAAAAATTCGTAGCGGAGCAATTTCTCCTGACCACTGAATATTCTGTGCCTTGCTATATGTGTCGTCGGTGGACCGATCATCAATAATATAGATTTCCGCTAATTTCTCTGCAACCCATTTCGGTATACGATTCAGTACATCTTCGATATGTTGCTCTGCATTATAAGCAACAGTAAATACTGCCACACGATTGTTTTGAAGAACCTCTAATGCCAGTTGTTTAATATTATTCATTAGCCATGCTCAATCAGACGGGAACCACGGATTTCGGCTCAAATTGTTAAACTTTAGTTTTTTGCAAAAATAGGGGCTAGTATAACGTTTCATTAAAATACCTACATTGATACAGTCGTTGCGAGCGACAGCGAAGCAATCTTAAGTCTTTTGGGAACAAGAGATTGCTTCGTCGCTCCACTACTCGCAATGACATTTTTTTACGTACACATTTTAACGAAACGATGAACTAGGCATTTGCCAGTTTGGGTATGAACGCTTTTATGACAATTTATAGCAGATGATTCACCTCTACAATATACGGCAAACATCGAGATTGTTGGAATTTTTAAAAAAAACAAAGTATTACCTAAATCCTGCAAACAAGGCAAAGCCTTGTTGCAGGAATAGGATTGAAATGGTAGGATTTCCAAGGTATTCGGCAGTATATTGATAACAAAAAACACCTGAAAGGAGATTCACCATTTCGATGAAGAATATAGCAAAAAAATACAGCAAAAGACAACCGAAAATCAAGGCAGAGATGAGCGGGAAAGGCTTAACGGTACAT
>NZ_CAADGZ010000274.1:0-1486 GCF_900696675.1 uncultured Candidatus Kuenenia sp.
TAGTGGCAAATCCTGATGGAGAGTCCGTAAACTTTACAAATATTTTGATAAAGCGCATATTTCCACAACCGGGGACGAAATCCGTTGCTCCCTCCTGCGTCACAAAGAATAAGGAGTTCTTTTGCGCATGGATACCTCTTCCAACCAAATTCATCCAGCCAAATCTTAATTGACTCGACTGCAAATTCCGGTGTGTCATAGGACGTACCAACAATAACTGTCCCTAAATTAGTCAGCAATTCATAGATACCAAACGGACATCCAACACCAATTGCCTGAGAACGAAAATCATGGGCCAAAACTTCATTTACTATTTTTGTCCACGCCTTGCCCTCATTTCTGAAATTACCTATCAATTCCTTTTTCTTACTGTCAACACTGATTATTGGCTGACCAGAATCTTCAAAATACTTTTTTGTCTCATTAATAATTTCAAACTGTCTATTACGGTCCGGATGACGTGTCTCTGCTATCGTTTTGCGATTTACTCTCAGAGAATAATCCATGTCCTTAAGAAGCCTGCTAACTGTTGTTGCACATACGCTTACACCTCTATCACCGCATTCTTTTTTTAGAGTACGTGTGCTTCTTCTCGTCCATATTTTTCCTTTACCCATTGGGTCTCCTGCAGTATCGCCCTCCATCAATTCTTCAAGAAGTTTTACCACATCAGTTTTTTTTTAATCGAAGAACGACCTGCACCAACCTTACGTATCCGTCCCGGTGTAATGTTCTTACTCGAAAGTTCCCGACGCCCCTTGGCAATTGTTTTTACATTTATGCCGGTTAGCTGTGAAAGTCTTAAATCGCCGCCATGTCCCAGTTTCATTGATTCTAAACCAAGATAAAGCCGTTTCTGCCTTTCATCAAGTATGGAAAGAAATGTCTGCAGGCAATCCGTAACCACTTCACTCCCAAAGCCGGGAATTAATACCTTTTCTTCCTTACAAGCACACAACATGATTGACTGTTTACGTCTGGCGAGTTGATCCGTACCTAACACCTTGGAGATATACAAATATTCTCCGGCAATCTGCTCGCGCAAGACCCTTCCAGATACCACTAATTGAGTCAGTGCATTAAAGACTCGCACATGTACCAGCGTTTGAAGCTCCGAGGCAAAATAACCTTCCTGGGATTTATTAATGATGGCCTCGAGAGTATCTACAAGACTTCCTTGTTGAGAAAAATATATTTGATTGAAACTCCAAATGCCATATTTATTATAGCTTGCAAGTGTATCCAGTGTATGGTATTTGCCCGCATGGGAATAACTCGCACGATGTCCGAGCGATTTTAGCTTCCTGAAAACCGTTGCTTTTGAAGTCGTTCCCAAAGCTTCTTTGATACTGTCCAGAGTTAAAACGACATCCCTGCTGAATAGTCCCAAGAGCTTGCGATGAGAATACTTAGCTAAACGCATAATGACACCATTAGGATTAATACGCCGGATAAAATACCACTTAATCCTAATGTTATCATAATG
>NZ_CAADGZ010000275.1:0-1474 GCF_900696675.1 uncultured Candidatus Kuenenia sp.
TGTTTAAAGTAGTACAATAGCGCTACCACAATTGCTAAAAAACGGATATCTGTTATCGCTTTTTGCCAATCTTGGTAGTGGAAAATACTGATTTTCGCATTGCGAAAATCGTTTGCAGGATTTAGGTATAAAATTATACAAACCTTTCCAAAAAAAATACCTAACACGTAGCATAAACATGGGGACAATTCCCATATTAGAAAACAATACGGGGGTTGTCCCCGTATTTCCGAACAGACGTAGTTAAAAAAGGGGAATAAGAAAATGGATATATATGAATTTGCAATGCAGATGGAAAAAGACGGTGAAAAGTATTACCGTGATTCGGTCCAAAAAATTAACAACGCAGGGCTTAAAAACATACTGTGTCTACTGGCAGATGCTGAAGTGAAGCATTACAATATTCTTCAGAAAATGAAAGAAAATGAAAAAATTCACATGTCTGATACACAATTATTATCAAACGTAAAAAATATATTTATACAAATGAAAGAAGAGAAAGACACATTCGGTGTTACTATCTCGCAAATAGATTTATATAAAAAGGCTCAGGATATTGAGAAAAAGAGCAAAGAATTTTATTTAGAAAAAGCGGAGGAAGTAAAAGACCAATCTCGAAGATCACTATTTTTGAAGATTGCAGAGGAAGAAAAAAAACACTATTCAATACTGGAAAACATAATCAATTTCGTATCCCGACCGCAGAATTGGCTTGAAAATGCCGAGTGGTTCCATTTGGAAGAATATTGAAGAAGTTGGTAATTACTTTTGTCGGTCAGGTTCGTCAGCGTCCTTTTTTGCTTACGCACCTATTTCTTTTAAATCTTTTAACACTTCCTTTGCGTGATCAGCAGGTTTTACCTTTTCATAAATTTTCGCGATGTTGCCCTTAGGATCGATTTAAAATGACGTTCTAATGGCTCCCATATGTTCTTTCCCCATGAATTTTTTCGTTCTCCATTGAGATATACTGTAAGAGTTCATAAATAGGGATTTCCAGAATTAGGTTTAACTTCTGTCAGTACAAATAGCTATAGCATTTTTGTAATCACATTTTGTGGACACCTTGAGTATAGTTTCAACAGTTTAAAAATCAAATTCCAATACCGTTCACGAAAACTGCATGCTTCTCGATGAGCGCCTTTATAAAGGCGCTCATCGAGAAGCATTTTCTCAGAGGTCGGACTTATATTTCCTGCGAACTATGCAAGCATCGGAACTGGGTGCAGCCCAATGGCAAACATAAAGAATACGCAGCACTGGGAGTATCTCTTCCATCACTATCACTACCTCGGCAATCCCCGGCTTGTTGGCGAACACCTCAGACACATCGTACGTATCGGCAATCAGGTTGTTGCCTGCCTGGGGTGGGCAAGCGCCGTATGGAAGGTCAAAGACCGTGATCGTCTCATTGAATGGGATGAGACTACTAAACCGTACGCACTTAGGCACTGTCCAAAAATAATTTGGTATT
>NZ_CAADGZ010000276.1:0-1466 GCF_900696675.1 uncultured Candidatus Kuenenia sp.
TGGCAAAGTAAAATAGTACCACTCGCAGAGAAAAGCTATCTTATAAGGAATTGAGTAAGAATAATTCTTTATAAGGAGCAAAAGGATGGTACATATGCAAGCAGTGCAAATTATGAAGAGGCTAAAAGAGCAGGGCAAGAGTGAAAGAAGTATAAGTCGTGAAACAGGTCATCACCGTAGTACCGTAAATAAATATGTAAATGGAGGCGAGGTTGGTTACCAGAGGAAAAAGAGCTATGCAAGGCCGAAAGCGGAAGCCGTAAATCCCCTGATTGAGCAGTGGTATCAGGAGGATATGAAAGGGCCAAAGAAGCAAAAAAGGACGGCACAAAAGATGTATGACGATTTAGTGAAATACCATGGTTACACAGGCTCTTATTCAACTGTAAAGGTGCTTTATCGTAAAATTAAAGGCAAGAGCCGCGAAGTATTCGTACCACGGGAATCAGAGCCTGGAGAGTACATAGAATTTGATTTTGGTTATATAAAGGCGTGTTACAAGGGTAAAGAGGTAGAATTGTGTCTGCATTGTTATCAATTAATCTACTCAAACGATATTTTTGTATATGTGTCTGAGAGTGAACGACAGGAAGCGTTGTTTTACTCTCACAAATTGGCCTTTGAATATTTTGATGGTATAGCACAAAAGGTACGGTATGACAATTTAAGCCAGGCGGTGAAGCGTATCCTGAGGGGGAAGTTACGAGAGGAGTCTGATCATTTTCGAACATTTCGTGAGCTATATGGGTTTGAAGCAGAATTTTGTGAAAGAGGCAAGGGGTGGCAAAAGGGAGATGTAGAGGGTCTGGTAGGGTACGTCAGGAGGAATTGTTTTTCTCCAGTGCCAACGATACGTGATTTAGAAGAATGTAATCGGGAATTATCTGAGTGGTGTAAAAGTCTTCGGGCAAAGCGTAAGGTATATGGGACAGTGGAACTTGTTGGTGAGCGTTACGAAGAAGAGAGAAGGTGTTTTCGTGCATTGCCGTTGAAGGAGATAGATGTCGGTATACATGCGATCGCGAAAGCCAATCACTATTCTCTGATATCAGTGGAAGGAGCATTTTATTCTGTGCCAACCAGATATGCGTACCATCAAGTGGATATAGTCATAACGATAAAGGAGGTAATAGCCAGTTACAAGGGAGAAGAGATTGCCCGCCATCAAAGGACAGATCAGAAGGGCAGGCAAATATTCGACCCACTGCATTATCTTTCGGTATATACGGAGAAGCCGTATACTGCAATCAATAGCAAGCCGATTCGTCAATTGCCGGCAATATTCAGGAAGTTTTTTGAGTGTGCATATCATAAGGGATATGGAACTGCCAGGGAATGTATAAAGGTGTTGGAATTATTGAGGAGCTATTCGGTAGAAGAGTTAGGAATTGCAATAGAAATGGCCATGTCGTATGAGCAGTATGATGTGGAAGGAGTCAAACAGGTATTAATTCAATTAAGACATA
>NZ_CAADGZ010000277.1:0-1424 GCF_900696675.1 uncultured Candidatus Kuenenia sp.
ATTAAACCAATGCTTACTTGGTTAATATCATCTTCTTTGTGGAACTGAATTTCTGTCCATCTATTCCATCTGCTTCTAATCTGTAGAAATATACACCGCTGTTCAATGAACTTGCGTCAAAGGAAACCTTCTGGCTGCCTGCTGACATCTGTCCATTTAACAAGGATGCTACTTCCTGACCTAATACGTTGAATACCTTCAGGCTTACTTTGCTATCTACTGCAAGACTGAAGTTTATTGTTGTACTTGGGTTAAATGGATTTGGATAGTTCTGACTTAATGTATATTCCCTTAATCCTAATACTTCTACTTCAACTGCATTTGAGTATTCAAATGAACCATCAAGGTCTATTTGTTTTAGTCTGTATGTATATGTACCAGCTTCTACATTCTGATCTAAATATACATAGTTATTTGTACTTGTAGAGGTTCCATGACCTGCTACAAAACCAACTGACTGATATTCACCGCCATTGCTTCTTTCAATCTGGAAACCGCTGTTATTTAATTCGGTTGCAGTTGTCCAGTTTAAGGTTACTGTGTTGTTATCAGATTTGGCTGTAAAGGATGTTAACTCTACAGGTATTACTTGTTTGACACATAAATTATCCCAATAGATATAATCTATATTGAATGTATAGCCGTTGTATGATATCTGAAGCTGAGCATTCTCTGAACCTGTTGCAGGTGTGGTAAATGAACCTTCAATCAATGTCGGACCAACATTTGCTGTTGGATCAACTACCTGATATAATACTTCTTCGGTTGTGCCGCCATCATAAGTGATACCTACGGTTACTGTTCCGCTTGGTGCAGCATAATAATCAAGGAAGAAATTGAATGAAAAAGTTGATGCCGTATTATTTACTAAAGGTATTGCATTTGATCTAATCAAAGACACACCTGTAAATGATGGAGACCAACCCATTCTAAGCTCAGGAGCAGTGCCGCCTGCATTTGCTGTAGCACTTGCTGTCCAGTTGGTTAATCCCAATGGTCCTACAATTGTCCAGTTGCTTAGGTCTGCAAAAGGCTCACAATGCTCAACTAAATTTGGATCCTGGATTGTCCTGAATGACCAGGTTGAAGAAGAAATATTACAAGTATCAATCTTATTAACTACTTTCCATTGATAGTTTGTAAAATAATTTAATGTGCCAGGTGACCACTGAGTTACCGGTGCACCGGAATAAACTGATACCATATTACCGGCAGGACCGAAAAATACTTCAACTTGATTTGGTGGCACTGTTCCGGGTCCGCCATTTGACCAGCTTAAATTTACACCTGTAATCGGAACATCAACTGCGTTATTAGCAGGAGTCGGATTTTCAGGAGTTTGAACAGGACAAGGAGGACCAAGCTGCTCTACAACTGCGGCTATATTCCAATTAACATTAAGCTGTCCACTAGTTGCATCAATA
>NZ_CAADGZ010000278.1:0-1413 GCF_900696675.1 uncultured Candidatus Kuenenia sp.
CATCTTTGCGTTCTCTGTAATTGTGGGCTCTTTAGGTCGATGATATTTATCTCTTAACGCTTCTTCCGGGCCTAACGCCAATGCTTTTTCAATGTATTTATAAATGGTTTCTCTGCTTAGCCCTATCGATTTTTGAATTGCTGTTATAGATTCTTCTTGATACTTCTTAAGAAGCACCTGTGCTCTTTTTACTTTAAAGTGGACGGGTTTGTCAAGACCATTTATTGTTAATTTTTAGATGCATTAATGCATCAATTAGAGTGTGCAGAAGGGTAACGGAAGGAGCCCGTAGGGCGACTGGAGTTACCCTTCTGCACACTCCGCGATTTTTCCATGCACCACCATCGCCATTCACTCATTTATCCTCGCAGGAAACTCCAAAATGGACTTCATACGGTGTTCTATATTCCAGCGCCTGGTGATACCTCCTGTTGTTGTAAAATTCAAAATACTTCTCTAATCCCTCGCGCACATGACGACAAGCATCATACTCTTTTATGTAAATATCCTCGTACTTCACGCTCCTCCAAAGACGTTCCGTAAAAATGTTATCAAACGCACGACCACGACCATCCATACTGATGGCGATCCCGTTACTTAACAGTACCCCCGTAAATTCATCGCTCGTAAACTGCGAACCCTGGTCACTATTAAATATCTCCGGCCTACCCTTCTCTAATGCCTCCTCCAAGGCCTCTACACAAAATGTCACTTCCATCGTATTGCTTATACGCCACGACAACACATAACGACTATACCAATCTAGTATTGCTGTCAGGTATACAAATCCTCGTTTAATCCTCAGGTACGTTATATCCGTCGCCCACACCTCATTCGGACGGCTAATTTCCTTATCTCTGAGAAGATAGGGGTATATCTTGTGCCCAGGATGCCTCTTACTCAGACTCCTCTTCGGGTATATCGCCCGCAATCCCATCTCCCTCATACACCTCTGCACTCGTTCCCTACCTACCCATATACCCTCACGTTCTAACGCCTCTTGTATACGCCGACTCCCATAAAAGGGATATTCCGTAAATATCTCATCTACTCGATTCATTAGCTGTACTGTCTCTTCTGTCACCACCACCGGCTCATAGTACACGTTCGACCTGTTTAAGCCTATCAGCTCACACTGCCTGCGTACACTTATTTCCCTGTTATCTGATTCTATCAACCCCCTCTTCTCTTTAACTCCCAATCTCTCTAGATTTTTTTTTGAGCCACTCGTTCTCCACCTTCAGTTGCCCTATTTGCCGGTACAACTCATCTATTACTCTCTCCTTGTCCCCTATTTCCTTCCCCTCCTTTCCCTGAAATATCCCCACTATCCCCTCCAACGCCCGCTTCCGCCATTTTGTTATTTGCGTCCGGTGTACCTCGTACTGCGATGATATCTCTGCTATCGTCTTT
>NZ_CAADGZ010000279.1:0-1397 GCF_900696675.1 uncultured Candidatus Kuenenia sp.
TGAACATATCTGTTGTTCCTTGGGTTTGTCATGTTATGAATCGTTATCCTTAAGACGCCATTCTTTTCATCCGGCATTATATCTGCATCTGTCATAAAAATTTGACGTACCAGTGATCTTGCTTCATCTTTTTTAGAAATATATTCCTGCAATGTATTTGCCATTGCCGTCTCTGCCCGATAAGCAATCATTTTGATTGTGTCTACGAATTGCTTTCCGCTCTTCTTTAAATCCTGAAATTTCTTATCTTCCGGGAGTTTTGAAAACTCTATATGTTTCTCCGTATTCTTTTTTGTCGCCTTGAGTTGTTCAATCTCTTTCTCCAGCGTATCTATCGATTCTCTTATTGTTGCTTTCTCCTGTACATACTTCCGGATATCGGGTTCTTCTCCTTCTGCTTTTAATACCAATGCCCCATATTTTACCCGCTGCCTGTTTAACAGTGTAGTTTTGGTTTTTATCTGACTTTCCAATTCCCTGTAACGGGGATTCACCACCTTTGTCGTCTCACTTATTGCCTCCTGTTCGTACTCGATAAGTCTGTCTATACCATAATGTTCCATCATATATTTAAGAAAGTTCTCCTGAGACCATCTGGAGAACATTCTTGCTGCCAGTACCTCAGCGTTATTCATAAAATCAGTGGTTATTATCGATGCCTGATGCCCTGTATCGGTCAATTTGCGTATCTCGCGCACCCAAAGGTCTTGCTTCCGGAAATACACTCCTCGTTCCGCCAATTTCATCTTTACCACTTCGCCATTGTTAAGAACCACTTCTTTCTCTATAAATTCTGATTCCGGCCAAACATCATTTACATACTTTTTGTAGGTATAACACGCTATGCGTTTCTCCCACATTTCTTTGAAAAACTCAGGACTGTAACCCTCACGGTCAAATACTACACCAAAGCGATAGAGATGACGATTGGCTTTTAATTCTTCCCCGGTAGGCTGCTTTGGTATGTCTCGGAGCAACCGGGGTATGATCTGTTCTCTCATTACCGAAAGCAAGCCGGGATTTACCGCTTTGCTTACCACGAAAAATGGCTTACCTACTGCATCATTTACCCAATAGTCGGTTAAACCCCTTAAACATAGCTTTTGCCTCGATACATACCGCTTCGGTAACGGTGTCTTGCTTCCGCTATATACCCGTACATGGCCGTCCACGTAAAGGATCCCGGCCAATTCCGGATCCTCTTCCATCCAGTATTTTGATAACTCTTTGCTCCACTGCTCAGGTTCGCCATGGTTTGTTATATATTTCACCTAAATCCTGCAAACAAGGCAAAGCCTTGTTGCAGGAATAGGATTGAAATGGTAGGATTTCCAAGGTATTCGGCGGTATATTGATAACAAAAAACACCTGAAAGGAGATTCACCATTTCGATGAAG
>NZ_CAADGZ010000280.1:0-1393 GCF_900696675.1 uncultured Candidatus Kuenenia sp.
ACCGGTAGAGTAGAAACAGACGACGAGAACTTAGGCAGAAGTTTGTTTTCTCTGTTTGCTGGCTGGTTTCCCGCCAGTGCCACCATATCTCCGCCATATACTTATCATCTGCCCCCCTCGTCAAACCGTGCATGCGATTTTCCCGCACACGGCTTTCCGACAGTCTTCTTCTTAAGCTTTCACAGGTTGTCTGACAGGAACATATTTTGTCGGGTCTATTAGTCCATATCTATTGACTAATTCCTTAAACGCTCCCCGATTATAGAGCTTGCTCCTGCGCTGACTTTTCCTCTTATAATATCTCGTCAATCTCCTGAAAAGATAATATCGTAGGTCTCTTTTCGCCTTGTTTGGATACGTTACTCCCTTTATTGCGAAGTAATTTATCCATCCTCTTGTTATTGCATTCAATTCATTAGCTACTTTTTCCGCCGCTTTATGCCCATTGCTCTTTAGGTAGTTTCCTATCTTTTCCCTAACCTTCTTCTGTGATTTCCTGCTTGGTTCTATGTTCCAGTATTTCTTGTGTTTCCTACCAAACAAATCTTCTGAGAAGGATATGGTATGTCCGAGAAAGTCAAAGCTCTCTTCTTCAGCTTTTACTATTTTACTCTTATCCTCGTTAAGACTCAGCTTTAACTTCTTTAACAACCTGTTGAGATAGTCTAATGCTTCACGAGGTATTCGCTTTGCCATCAATACCCAATCATCCGCATAACGTATGATTGTTATCCCATACTTATAGAAAACCCCATTCTCTCTATTGACTGCTTTGTCGAGCATGTGCAGATATATGTTTGCTAATAATGGTGATATTACGCTTCCCTGCGGTGTTCCTATCTTATTTTTCCTCCCGCCTCCTGGTTTGCCTTCCTCTATCACCGGTGCTTTTAACCACATTTTTATCAAGTGCAGTACGTTCTTGTCGCTTATCCTCATCCCTATTAACAGTAACAATTCCTTGTGCGGTATTGTGTCAAAATAAGAACTCAGGTCTGCGTCAAATACCTCTGTTTTCCCTTCTCGCAGTTTTTCTTTGATTTTCCTCACAGCATCGCCCGCTGAACGTCCCGGTCGGAATCCGTAGGAGCTATCTTCAAAGTCTGCTTCGAATATCGGCTCTATTACAAGCTTTACACTCATCTGCACTACCCTGTCTTTTATCACAGGGATTCCCAATGGTCGTGTCTTACCGTTGGTTTTAGGTATGTACACTCTCAGTACCGGCTGTGGTTCGTAGGTTTTGTTTTCAAGTTCCTCTATTATTGCTACGTCTTAGAATAAATGCTCCAAAAATGCCCAATTAGTCTCAGAATATTTGAGTCTAATACCCAGCAAATGATTTGAAAAATCTTACCCAGCTACCCCGCCTTTTTTTTATCCTGCGTAAGTA
>NZ_CAADGZ010000281.1:0-1381 GCF_900696675.1 uncultured Candidatus Kuenenia sp.
GGCTCGTCCGCAGAATCTGTGGGTAATAAGTAAGGATTAGTAAGAGAAAAGGTGCATTGCCATCCCAAAGGGAGTAAGATGTTTTTTATCAAGAAAGCATCTTAACCCAAAAGGAGAGGCAATGCAGATAAAGACATTATTAAATACGGTAGAGAATTTCAAGTCATTTGTTTACAAAGCAGTCAGTTTCGAGGTCATAAATGGTAGAAAGGCATTAGTAGCAGATATAAAGCCGAGGGTAAATGCCAAGCCTGAATGTTCAGTATGTGGGAAGAGAGCGTCTGGGTATGATACACAGCCGTCCCGGTTATACGAGTATCCGCCATTATGGGGGTTTCAAGTATTTTTCCGATATTCCCCGCGACGCGCCGCCTGTCCAGTGGACGGAATCCATGTAGAGCGAATTCCCTGGTCAGAAGGTAAGGAGCAGATGACCACCACATACAAGGTATTCCTGTCTCGATGGGCTAAACGCCTGAGTTGGAAAGAGACAGCCGAGATATTCAAGTCCAGTTGGGACAGTGTGTATAGGGCAGTGCAGTTTGTAGTTGCCTACGGCCTTGCCCACAGGGACTTGGAGAATATAACGGAAATAGGAATAGACGAGATACAAGTCTGGAGTGGCCACAAGTATTTAACCCTTGTATATCAGCTTGATTCGCATGCCAAAAGGCTTTTATGGAGTGGCCCTGAGCGGAAGGCAAAGACCCTGCTGAAGTTTTTCATGGAGTTAGGTAGAGAACGTTGTCTGAGAATCAAATTCGTTTGCAGCGATATGTGGTCGCCGTACCTGAAGGTGATAGCGAAGAAGGCTTCCCAGGCGCTTAATATTCTTGACCGTTTCCACATCATGAAGAAATTCAATGAAGCCATAGACCAGATACGGAGGGAAGAGGTCAAAAAGCTCAAGGATGAAGGCACAGACAATGTTTTGGAAAAGAGCCGTTGGTTACTGTTGAAAAGGCCTGAGAACTTGACAGAAAAGCAAACGGTACGGTTAAGCCAGATAGTTAAGATCAACCTGAGTTCAATAAAGGCATATTTAATGCGTGAAGATTTTCAGCGTTTTTGGGAGTATAAGTATCCGGCGTATGCAGACAGGTTTCTCGAGAACTGGATTACGAGAACCCTAAAAACCAACCTGGAACCTATGAAAAAAGTGGCAAAGATGTTGCGCAATCACAAGCAGCTCATTCTCAACTGGTTCAAGGCTGATGGCAGACTTTCTTCCGGTACGGTTGAGGGGTTTAACCTTAAGGCGAAACTGACTATGAGAAAGGCTTATGGTTATAAATCTCTGGAATGCCTGCAAACAGCCTTGTATCATACTCTTGGTAATTTGCCGGAACCAATACTTACCCACAGATTCTGCGGATGAGGC
>NZ_CAADGZ010000282.1:0-1373 GCF_900696675.1 uncultured Candidatus Kuenenia sp.
AGCGGATTTAATTTTAAAATATTCTTGTGAGAGTTTTTCGTTCTTTGATAAAGCGTTTGTTGATGAGAATTCAAGCAGGGAATTGATTGCTTTTTTGAATTCATTAAAGGTAGAAGGTTTTGTTTCCATGATTTTATCCAGATAAGCGTTTTGTTTTATCCAGTAAACGAATGTCCATGAGATCAGACAAATATTCCAATATCGCTCAATCTTGTCAATGTGCCTTACCTGATAATGATCGAAATAAAAAGTATCCTTCAATTCCTTGAAACAGTGTTCAATACCCCAACGCAACAGATAGTTTGTGATAACCGTTTTTACAGAGGCGTCGAGTTGATTGGTGATAAGGACATGATATTTTTTATCATCTTCCTTGTTCCATTTTCCCAAAATTACCACAAACTTCAACGGGACATTGCAACCATTCAGTTTGGCGTCAAACGTGTAGGTTTTATAGGAGACTTCACTTCCATCCGCGGATTTTAAAGTAACATACTTGATTTTGCCGGCATAATGCTTTTTGATGAGGGTCACGAGCTCATCTGGTTTGATTATGCAATATTTTTGTTTTTCCGGATGGTACATGGAGATATTTCTGTTTGATTTTATTTCTGAAAAAAAGTGTTTCTTTTTTGCGTGAATATGTTCGAGAAACCGTTGAGAGGCATACCATGTGTCGAAGGCAATAGCTGAAAAATCAAAGGCGTTCGAAGCAGCATCAAACATATCCATTGCTATTTGTATTTTGTCTTTAAATTTGGGGTCATTTTTCCCTTCCCCGAACTCATCGGCAGGAAGGTAGGGAATAACATCCAGGGGAAAATGTTTTGTTTTTGAGACAAATGCCGCGCCAACAACAACATTGCAGGTTTCCGGCCTTTTAAGCGGACCGCAATATTGCCATTTGGCTGCCTCTGTATTTTTAGCATAGGGCTTTGGACATCCGGTATCATCTATGGTAAGGATGCTGTCTTTTGACAATGCCGTGGTTCTTTGTTTTTGGATAATGTCCATTCTTTTCTGCTTTAATGCGGGTAAATCCCATTTGGATTCAGAAAAGAAGTATTGAAATTTCTGGTAATCCGTATGAACGGCTTGCGCCATGGCCTCCAGTGAATTTCTTTTATAGTCTTTAAACATTGCGTAGACGACAAGTAGAAACATTGCAAATTGTTTTTTAGTAAAACACGATGCAAAATGTTCAAGAAATTTATTTAATAACGGTATGTTTGTTCTGAAAATACTCAAATCCTTTGCTCCGGTAATTGATTGTGTAAAAAATTTACAAGTGCAATTAATACCGGAAGTAACGAGCAAAATCAAGAGTAAATATTTGTCGCAAAGCATTGCTAAGTCATAAGTTGTGGCCGACT
>NZ_CAADGZ010000283.1:0-1371 GCF_900696675.1 uncultured Candidatus Kuenenia sp.
ATATCCTTATAGCCAATACCTTCGCCAATTAGGCGGTAGAAACTGGTTCAAAAGCGGGATGAACCATGCCTAATCGGGCAATTTGCTGAAAAATCTCAGTCAATAAAATGCCTTCAGGTTTTCGCGGAAGCAATTTTATTGTCTCGGCGACATATCGACAGCCACGGTAGTGGGATTTCAAGTCCAAGATACTGAACACTGGATTGTTCTTTCGATATTGCCGCAGAAGGATGGAACTGAAGTTGACCATGAAGAACGAGAGATTGGCGGCGTTGGCAACAGCAGTTTGTTTCACATTCATAAAATCATCCAGTCCCCAATATTGCTTGGCGTCGCGGAAGTTGAATTCGATCTGAAAGCGCAAGGTGTAGTAATCATACAGTTTCTCGTAAGACAATTCTAAATCGGAGCTGAACAAAATCACATGCGCTTGTTTTTTGGTTGAAAGGTTGGTTTTCAAAATGACCACAACGTTGATCGGGGAGGCAAACTCGCGGTTGAGCAGCGCGGCTTGGTAGATCTGGGTGCGAATGCCCGCTTCGACGTCATCCGCTTTCAAGTATTTCTTTTTCATCTTGCAAACATTGACCTTGTCTCCATATTTCGAGCGAGGACCATGTCCGCTATACTTGCCTGAGAAGGGTTCATAGAGGGCGGCATCTGAACGAAATTTGGAAATCAGTTGCAAACCTGCCTGCAACACCATCCAGGCGCTCGGATAATTTCCAAAATGACCGTCCATCACCAGGTAGCGCACCGTCAAAACACCCTTCAAAACTGCCAGAAATGCCTGCAAGATCGGCTGAATCTGCAATAATTCCGCGCTCAAGATGGGCGCTTGCTTTTTTTTGTTTTTGCTGCCTTTCGGGCGTCCCAGCGGACGCTTGTTCGCTTGAGTTTCTTTTTCTTTCTTCTTCTTTTTCGCTTGCTTCGGCTCCTTGATCATTTGCACGACTTGAATGGGATACGATTGCCGTTCCTGGACGTCAAGCAACGAAAAGACAAAGAACGACAAGCCAGGTATCGCTCGGTTTTGCAGACTGGAGAAAAAACGCCCCAATCCATACGTCGCCCTGCCTGCCTTGCCAAGTACCACCTCATCGCCTGCCGCTATGTACTCGCGATCGGTTCGACGTAACAGACTAATGAACAGCATCCATTGGATTTGCAACCATACCATCGGCGTGTGATACAAGCGTTGAATCGTTCGGTAACTTCCACCTTTCTCTGTCCAACGCGATAGTTCCAACATCGTGATCCGTCCGTTGCTAATCAACATGCCGTACACCGCCTGACTCAACTGCCGCAGGACGGTTGTTGAAATCACTGGCGCTATGCTTTGTAAAAGCGCTACAATCTCTGTCATGGGCT
>NZ_CAADGZ010000284.1:0-1316 GCF_900696675.1 uncultured Candidatus Kuenenia sp.
TCGTATTCCTCATATTGTCTTCGCTCTATGAGAGCTGGTCACTCCCTCTGACGATCGTACTGATCGTGCCCATGTGCCTCCTTTCGGCGATATTTGGCATATGGCTTCGGGGCATGGACAACAATATCCTTTCACAGATAGGGTTCGTTGTGCTCGTGGGGCTCGCGTGTAAGAACGCGATTTTAATAGTGGAATTCGCCAAAGACTATCAGGATACGGGCAAGGGGTGCGAGGAGGCCGTGATCGAGGCCTCGCGCGTCAGGCTTCGTCCGATATTGATGACCTCGTTCGCTTTCATACTTGGGGTAATCCCCCTATTGATTGCCACAGGAGCCGGCGCCGAGATGCGTCAGGCGTTGGGAACCTCGGTATTCAGCGGCATGTTCGGGGTCACGTTCTTCGGCCTGTTTTTAACCCCTGTGTTCTACATCGTGATCAGGAAGATCACGGAATCCGGAAAAAACCGGAGTGTAAAAGTGTAATAGGATTCATATTTGTGGAAGGCGGTTGTTTAATCCTAAATCCCGCAGATAGTGATGTAGCCACGTTTCTGTGAAGCGCGGACCGGTCGCGTTACATCCTTTGCCCGTTGGGTGAGGCATGATTAAGTAAACAAGTTCCTTGTCAACGACCGCTTGCATCGGAAAACAAAAATTTAACTGCGGGATTTACGTGAACAGCTTGCCATCACTTTGATTGGCGAGGCAATCGGCAAGATTGCATCCATCCGTGGCACTCCATGGCTATCCCTGAAGTTCATGGAGCGTAGGTCCAATCTGGTTTCTTCTTTGTCTGCTTTTCGTCGTAGGAGAAATGGTGTTTCTCTTCATCATAATCCACGATTTTCGGGATCGGCCAAGGCTCGGACTGAGGCCGCTTGCCTTTCGCGTATGGCTCAAACTCCTCCCGAAATGACTGCACCAAACCGGGAATCAACTTCGCGCCCTGCGCCGGCAGAAAGCAGCGATTTGCCTGCGGTGCGGAATGTGCACCTTCCATGATCCAATCGAGGCCTGCCCGGTCATCATGGAGATGAAGGTGCTGGAGGAGTTCGTCGATGCCGTGCGAAGCGGTCCGTAAACCGGCTTTGCAAGCCGGACATTGATTGCAGGATTCGACATAGAGAAACCGAGCCACGGCCTGCGTTACCCGTGGAATGCTTGCGGCGTTGTCCAGCACGATGAAGCCCGCCGAGCCCAGCCCGGAGCCGATCATCTGGAATGCGTCAAATTCGGTTGGCGTGTCGAACCTGTCCGCGAGAATGACCCCGCAGGCCACGCCCGAGAGCGCCACCTTGAATTGCCGCCCCGTGTGCG
>NZ_CAADGZ010000285.1:0-1312 GCF_900696675.1 uncultured Candidatus Kuenenia sp.
CTCAGATTCCGATATATGACACATCTACCCCTCCCAAAATCATAGGGTATACCTGATTACCTTACACATTTGAATTTAGCGTGACAGGGATTGTCACGGGTTTCAATTTGAAATTAGATAAAACCGCCTTGAAATCTGGCAAGAACAAGAGTCCAGTTGTGAGAGTGCGTTTCAACCAGCGCAAACCGAGTTGAAAAATGCTCAGAGTGCGTTCGTGTGCCGGATCGACGTGACACCGCAGGGTTTCGCCTTGCTTCAAAACGAATTCACCCAGTTCGTGGCACCAGAGTGTGGCAATGGCAAGAGCCAACAACAGACGATCAATGCGTTCGGCATGTTGTAAACGAGTATGCTCCATGTCAAAGCCGCCTGATTTGTCATCGCGAAAACTTTGCTCAATGCTCATGCGACGGTCGTATTCTCGCAAGCGCCCACGACAAGCGATTTGATTGGTGATGATCGCTACCATTTCTGGTTGGCCTTGTTTGTCGATCGTCCAGGTCACAGACACATTGGTTTTCAGCTTCTCTTCACGCGTGAGCAGGATCTCTTGATAATACCGATTCTGGTTTACCGGAACCAGGTTGTCCAAGCGGTCAGAGGTTCCGTCTGTCAAGGTGATGTAGGTGTTGCAGGCAACCCGAATCGCATAATTCCAGTCGAGTTTTTCGCATAGTTGCGCCCAATCGCAGTCGCGAAAGCCTGCATCCGCCAAAAACGTGACTTGCTTCACGTGCTTTTTCAGCAACCTTTGCACCTTCTCCAGCATGCTTTTTAACTTGGTTACTTTCACCAAGCCTTTGCCTTCCACGATTGTCCACGCCAATGGAATGGCTCGATTCCCATGTTGCAAGGAAACGCGAAAGACTTGCCAGCGATCTCCAAAGATCATCACGCCATCCAGAATGATAAACGCTTCCGCCCCTGACCAGCCAGACAACACATGTTCCAGAATTGCTTTGTAGAACTGCCACACTTTTACGTGGGGGTTCATCAACCAGCGTCGAATCTTTGTGACGCGCGACTCGGCTTTCGTTTCCATCGGCAAATGGTTGGCAATCTGACTTAGATTGGAAGACTGGCTTTGCAAGATTCCAACCACGATCCAAATCCAATTGGTCACTTGCTTTCCATTTTTCGCATGCACCAATTCTCTCAACTTTTCATTCAATCGGTTGTACAATTCCTGACTACTGCTCATCGGCGGCCTCCTTTGGTCGTGAAGCAACCAAATTATGCCAGACTTGATGAGCAGTAGTCTTTATTCATTCTGTAAGGTAATCAAACGCGAAGTCATATTGCCGTTTTGGTC
>NZ_CAADGZ010000286.1:0-1309 GCF_900696675.1 uncultured Candidatus Kuenenia sp.
TACCGATTGTGGCGCGGGCGGTCTGTCTTCTGCCGTAGGAGAAATGGGTCAGGATCTGGGTGCGTTGGTAAATTTAGAAAGGGTGCCTCTTAAATACGAAGGTCTTTCCTATACAGAAATCTGGATTTCCGAGGCGCAGGAACGGATGGTACTCGCCGTTTCTCCAGAAAAAGAAAAGGATCTCCTTGAGTTATTTAAATCAGAAAATGTTGAAGCAACGGTCATAGGGAGATTTACCCAAGATAAAGTACTGCGTCTGTTCTATAATGCTCATTTAGTTGGTGAAATAGAAATGGATTTTCTCCACAAAGGCATACCCAGGCTGGAACGTAAGGCAACATGGCATAGACCAACCTTTGAAGAACCAAGCCTGCCGGACAAAGAAGACTTTGGTGCAGACCTGAAGAAGATACTTTCTTCATGGAATATTTGCAGCAAGGAATGGGTTATACGTCAATACGATCATGAGGTACAGGGTAGCAGTGTTCTGAAACCTCTTCAGGGTCTTTACAATGACGGGCCAGGTGACGCATGTGTTATTACACCTAGGTTGGGATCCGGAAAAGGCATTATCGTATCTAATGGCATGAACCCGCGATATGGCGATATAGATCCGTATCACATGGCTTCATCAGCCATTGACGAAGCGTTGCGGCAGATCATAGCCGTTGGCGGGAGTTTAGAGCAGGTTGCGCTTTTAGATAATTTTTGCTGGGGTAACACCAACAAACCAGACCGTCTTGGCAGTCTCGTGATGGCTGCACAGGCCTGCTACGACATTGCCATTGCATACGGGACTCCATTTATCTCCGGAAAAGACAGCCTGAATAATGAATTTATCACCGATAAAGAAACAATTGTCATTCCACCTACTTTACTTATTTCGGCAGTTGCAATAATGGAAGATGTACGGAACGCCGTATCAATGGACATCAAGGAGCCCGGTAGCCTGGTTTATATCATAGGTCTCACTCGTCCTGAATTGGGTGGTTCGCATTACTATTATATCCACGGATACAAAGGGAATAATGTCCCGAAGGTAGATGCAGTCCTGGGGAGAAGGATCATGAATGCCCTTTCCCTGGCAGCGAGTAAAAAACTCATCAGATCGTGCCATGATTGCTCGGAAGGGGGTCTCGCAGTTGCTGCCGCAGAAATGGCATTTTCCGGTGGATACGGCATGGCACTTAATCTTTCTGCGGTTGCTACAGAAGGATCTATTTGCCGAAACGATACCCTTCTCTTTTCAGAATCAAACACTCGCTTTGTTGTTGAAGTACGGCCAGAACATCAGGTGCAATTTGAGGGA
>NZ_CAADGZ010000287.1:0-1297 GCF_900696675.1 uncultured Candidatus Kuenenia sp.
CACACCGTGCCATCTGATTTCATGGCTATTGTGTGATACACCCCTCCTGCAATGGCAATTGCATCGGTTAGACCGCTCACCTGCACTGGCGTTGAACTGTCTGTAGTTGACCCGTCTCCCAGTTGACTATTCCAATTTGCCCCATATGCCCACACGGTGCCATCTGGCTTCAGTGTTAGCGTATGATATGCACCTGCCGATATCTGAGTCCGAGGCATAAAGGTGGTTTCGCTTCCATAGTATATGCCTCCAATGTTTTGAGAGGCTATCCTGCAATAGTATGTCGTCCATGGCGTTAAATCACCTAAAGTCGCACCTACGTACGTTGAGCCGGTTCCGCATGAAATAGTTTTTGTGGCGTCGAAATACATTCCCGTGCTAGTGCCATAATCAAACCACGCAGTAGTTGCCACTCCGTTGCCATTCACCCACCCGTTCAGTAATGCGGAACTCAAACTAACACACGTTGCTGAACCTGTCGTCACGGTAGGGGTAGCAACGGATTTCATACCGGAAAGCGATCTTTGTGCCGGTGTTGAACGGTTTGTTATAGACCCGTCTCCCAGTTGACCATAATAATTAAATCCCCACGTCCACACAGCGCCGTCTGATTTCATGGCTATTGTGTGATAATATCCTCCGGCAATGGCAATTACATCAGTCAGGCCGTTCACCTGCACTGGCGTTGAACTGTTTATAGTTGTCCCGTCTCCCAGTTGACCATACCAATTATATCCCCACGCCCACATCGTGCCGTCTGATTTCACGGCTATTGTGTGATACACCCCTCCTGCAATGGCAATCACATCGGCTAGACCGCTTACCTGCACCGGTGTTGAACGGTTTGTCGTTGACCCGTCTCCCAGTTGACCCCCTTCATTATGCCCCCACGTCCACACCGTGCCATCTGACCTCAAGACTATTGTGTGGGAATACCCTCCTGCAATGGCAATCACATCGGCTAGACCGCTTACCTTCACCGGTGTTGAACGGTTTGTCGTTGACCCGTCTCCCAGTTGACCCCCTTCATTATGCCCCCACGTCCACACCGTGCCATCTGACCTCAAGGCTATTGTGTGGGAATACCCTCCTGCAATGGCAATCACATCGGCTAGACCGCTTACCTTCACCGGTGTTGAACGGTTTGTCGTTGACCCGTCTCCCAGTTGACCCCCTTCATTATGCCCCCACGCCCACACCGTGCCATCTGACCTCACGACTATTGTGTGGGACTCCCCTCCTGCAATGGCAATCACATCGGCTAGACCGCTTACCTTCACCGGTGTTGAACGGTTTG
>NZ_CAADGZ010000288.1:0-1280 GCF_900696675.1 uncultured Candidatus Kuenenia sp.
AGTGGACCTGCCATGCGCAAGATAGTACCCGTAGTGCCTTTGCTGTGTATGGCGAGGATTAGGCAGAGGGCGGAAGGCTAGGCATGGGGAGGCGGAACCCAAAGGCTTATTAAATGCCACGAACGGTGGATGTGTAAAATATGAATTTCTACGGAAAGGAGTAATTATGGTGTCGGAAAAATTTAAAAATGTAGTGAAAAAAGCGGCAAATATAGATCCGGAAAAGACGGGGGGGCTGTTTGGAAAAGGGTTAGGGACATTCGCTGGCAACCAAATAGGACTAGGCGAACAAGGAGGCAGGGCAGGGGAAAAGGCAGGGAAACTGATAGTGAAAGGTGCGGCAAAACTTCTTTCCGACAAAAAGGCTGAAACCCCGCCATCCGACTGCAGTGCCGAACAAGACCAGCCAATGCATGGTTTTATAGACAAGCATAAGGACAAAGTAGACAGGGTTAAGGACATAACAAATACAGTATTGGCCAACCCGGAAATTATGGAAAAGTACAGGGAACTATTAAAAGGCACAAGCCTGGAATCTTTGAAAAAGGCTATTGAAGACATAACCACAGGCACTTTTGAGGTAACGGAAGTATTTGTGAATGAGATTATCAAAAATTATGCGCCCAATCTTAGCGTTACATTCAATGATGGTCACTTCGTATTAAACAAGTTAAACAAGTCTTATCCCGTCAAACCAGAGCTTGCCTATGATTCCTGCGACTTTACCGGGGATACGAGGTCTGTCAGCATAAAAATGTTAAACCTTTCCTATATTCCGGGTTTTGTATTAAAGAGTTTTCTCAACTTTCCATTCCTGGAAATTGGCAAGGCAGAGGATAAGGCGAAACTGTTTACGTGCCATTTAAACAAGATACCAAAACTGGAAAACAACAAAATCCTGAACAGCCCTTATTTGCAGCACGTTACCATAGACTATCTTAAGTGCGAAGAAGGCAAGGCGACTGTTAAATTAAAACTAAAATCAGAGCCATTTTGGGAAGCCTTGTTAAGTAACTTACCGATAAAACGTAATGAAAATAGTAACACTCGGGGGTGCATTCCCGATTTTTTATAACCGTTCATAGTATTACACTGTAAAAACCTTTTTTTTTTGTAAGTTTTTCTTCGTGTCCTTTGTGTTCTGTATGCTTTGTACTACTATCCATCAATTTCTTGTTTTTTATGCGTGTTTTTCATGCCGCCATTTCCGTAAGTGCTTTAATATCAAGGGCTGAAGCGGTCATCAGTGAACAAGAGAACTTCTGGCCTTTCTCCGTCAA
>NZ_CAADGZ010000289.1:0-1280 GCF_900696675.1 uncultured Candidatus Kuenenia sp.
ATTAATTTTTCAGAATGGGGATTCACCTCCCTCATATACTAAGAACTTATTGGGATTGTTGTAACACGGAACGGAATTCTCTGCACAGTGGATACACCATTATTAATTTTACATTTTCGTAAAGTTTGGAATAGTCTCCCAATTTCCCCCTCCCCTTCGTTTCTCCTAAATAAATCCAATTTGCTGCCTTATAGCATGTACCCCTGAAACGTTTTTTTTCTACAAACGTCTCTAACATTACAGGCCGGTATTTGTAACGATCTTCCCAATCATTCGGCAGTTTTTTGGCGACTAAGCCCAATACCCTTGATGCAAGATTCCTTGACTTTATCCAGGGCAAAATCAAAAACCGGCAATTATTTACTATCAGATTGAGATTTTGTTCCCGAATCTGACTACTCCATCCGATAAAGTCTTCTCTTGCCTGCACATTCCACGCTGATGCACCAAAACCTAATGCCCCAAGTACGCCGTAACGACTGTTTATCTGATAGCGAAGTTGGGCGCCTACCAATCTTTTATATCCTAAATAATGCCAACGATGAATCATTTCGTTCCATATACGGGATTCTACAGGGGTTTTTACTATATCCAGACTTATATCTCCAATCTCTCCGGCTGATAGGTTGAGCAATGGCTGGTTATCATTTAACATATTACTATGCTTGTACGGCTTGCCATCGCCATTCCCATTTCGATTCAAAGATGGCGGCAAGGAGAACCACCCATCTCTTTCCATCCGCAGCAGCGCTACACGGCAACTCATATCCTTTAGCTTGCCGTCTGCCTTTCTCCACTCAAAGCGCTCACATATCTTCACCGAAATAGCCGTCCGGCACAAACCCTTTGTCCTGACTATTTCACTAATAATTTTCATTTCTTCCATCGTAAAGTCGCGCCCACAATAACGAACCGGCGCGGCAGACTGATGCAACGCAACGGCAGATTTGATTCGTTCAGGCTCTTTGAGAATATGATTCCTGTTGTCCCCTGTCATAGTGAAAAACCCTCTAAAAATCCAACCTGTCCACTTATTAATTCAAGGGTTGTTTTGCGCCGCCTCTTTTGTTTTAACAGTCCTTTGGGGAAACTCTTTAACAATTCTTCCATAAGCGCCGGAAGCATATTATCTGCAATCGCACGGCTCAGACGCCCTTTTCTTTGTAACCATTGAATTAGCTTTACCCCACTCACCTCCCGGCACATAGTACTATGACAATACCATGCGCTTAGCGCATATATCCGCGTTACGATACATATCATTATCAACCGGCCATATA
>NZ_CAADGZ010000290.1:0-1266 GCF_900696675.1 uncultured Candidatus Kuenenia sp.
TATAATGGATATGGTCAACTGGGAGACGGGTCAACTACAGACCACTTAACGCCGGTACAGGTAAGCGGTCTAACAGATATAATTGCCATTGCAGGGGGGTATATTCACACAATTGCCTTGAAATCAGACGGCACGGTGTGGGCATGGGGGCATAATGAAGGGGGTCAACTGGGAGATGGGACAACGACCAACAGTTCAACACCAGTGCAGGTAAGCGGCCTAACAGATGTAATTGCCGTTACCGCAAGGCTTTATCATACAATAGCCTTGAAATCAGACGGCACAGTGTGGACGTGGGGGAGGAATATTTATGGACAACTGGGAGACGGGTCAACCACAGAACGCTCATTGCCAGTACAGGTAATCGGTCTGACCGATGTAATTGCCATTGCAGGAGGGTATTATCACACAATTGCCTTGAAATCAGACGGCGCGGTGTGGGCTTGGGGGTATAATGGAAATAATCAACTGGGAAACTGGTCAACGAAGAACAGTTCAACGCCTGTACGGAGTTTGAGATACGACATGAATTCCGTTACTACCCCTGCCGTGATAACAGGTTCAACAACGTGCGTTAGCTTGAGTTCCGTATTACTGAATGGGTGGGTGGACGGCAACAGGGCCGCAACTACTGCGTGGTTTGATTATGGCACGAGCAGTGGAGTGTATTTCGATACCACAGCAACTATTCCATGCGGAACCAGCTCTGCGTACATAAGTGCTACTTTAGGATCTTTAACGCCATGGACGACATACTATTACAGGATAGCTGCTCAAAACAGCAGAGGTATATCCTACGGAAGTGAAACCATATTTTTGCCGCGATCACAGATATCAGCAGGTGCATATCATACGCTAACTCTGAAGCCAGATGGCACCGTGTGGGCATGTGGGGCAAATTGGAATGGTCAACTGGGAGATGTGACAACTATAAACCGTTCAACGCCAGTGCAGGTGAGCGGTCTAACTGATGTAATTGCCATTGCAGGAGGAGATTATCACACAATAGCCTTGAAATCGGATAATACGGTGTGGGCGTGGGGGTCTAATTCTTATGGTCAGTTGGGAGACGGGACAATTACAAACCGTTCAATACCGACGCCGGTGACTTATCTAACTAACATAATTGCCATTGCAGGAGGGTATGTTCACACAATCGCCCTGAAATCAGACGGCACGGTGTGGGCATGGGGATATAATGGATATGGTCAACTGGGAGACGGCTCAACTACCAACCGTTCAACACCAGTGCAGGTAAGCGGTCTA
>NZ_CAADGZ010000291.1:0-1243 GCF_900696675.1 uncultured Candidatus Kuenenia sp.
CCTAAATCCTGCAAACAAGGCAAAGCCTTGTTGCAGGAATAGGATTGAAATGGTAGGATTTCCAAGGTATTCGGCGGTATATTGATAACAAAAAACACCTGAAAGGAGATTCACCATTTCGATGAAGAATATAGCAAAAAAATACAGCAAAAGACAACCGAAAATCAAGGCAGAGATGAGCGGGAAAGGCTTAACGGTACATGCAGGGCTTTTACCGGTATTGAATTTTATGGGTAAGCTGATGTTCCGGGAGAGAGTCCATGAAGCGGTCCATAAGGATCGTGGAGCAAATGCCCGGTATCAGTTTGTCGATGCGGTACAAATGGTAGTGATAGGGTTGATAGCAGGGGCGACATCGATGGTAGAGGTGATGAAGGTGTGTACAGATGAGGTATTGAAGAAGATGTCCGGGTGGAAAGAGGTACCTGTAGATACTACGATAGGACGTATTATGAAGCTGGCGAGTCAGGGAGATATAGTGGAACTGACGGGGGTGATCCACCGGTTTAGGGGAAAGATATGGAAGCGTGCGGTGAGATCAGGCCATAAACTCAGGAGTGCTCTTTGCGAAGTATGGATAGATGTTGATTCTACCGTAGATGGTGTATATGGGAAACAGGAGGGTGCAGAGGTAGGATATAATCCGCACAAGAAGGGGCAGAAGGCGTATCATCCCTTAATGGCATTTATTGCAGAAACAAAGGAGGTATTACATAGTTGGTTCCGGTGTGGAAGCGCCTACACGAGTAACGGAGTAGTAGAGTTCATGAAGGAATGTATGGCGTACATGAATAAGGGGGTAAGGGTGGTATTTCGGGGAGACAGCGGTTTTTTTACCGGAGAATTACTTGAATACCTTGAGTCAATATTGGCGGGATATCTGATTAAGGTAAAGCTGAAGAATCTGGAAGGATTGCTTGAAGGGCAGAAATGGAATGAGGTGAAAGGGGAGCCAGGATGGGAACAGGCTGAATTTTGGTATCGATGTGCAGGGTGGGATCGTGCGAGACGTTTTGTGGCAGTGCGGCAATTGGTCAAAAGAGAAAAGAAATTAGTAGAAGTGTCCGTGTATGAGTATTTTTGTTACGTTACAACGGAGCGGTTAAGTCCGATGGAAGCGCATCGTTGTTATGGAAAGAGGGCTACCTGCGAGACTTTGATAGAAGAGAGTAAAGGACAGATGAATGCGGGGCACATACGTACGGGTGAATTTTTGGCCAATGCTGCGCTATTTCAGTGTGCG
>NZ_CAADGZ010000292.1:0-1240 GCF_900696675.1 uncultured Candidatus Kuenenia sp.
ATAATTCCATCAACTTATTCATAAGTAGTGTCCTCCAAATTGTCTGATTACTATTTACGAGGATACTACTATACTTTATAATAAACTAAAAATCACCTTTTTGGTTGCGGCCAAAGGCCGCGCTAGGCATTTCATGGTTAAATTGCCAATATAAAACACGGGGTTCAAGTTGCAAACTTGAACCCGATTGAAGATCGACAATTAAGTATGATGTCCCCTGAATATAACACTTAAAATCAAGAATCTTCTGAATCTTAGGCAGATTCCCAAAATAATTCATCCTTTCGCAAACGCCTCCCGTAAAACCGACTGCATCAGCATTTCGGACTGTTCTTTGCGTTCGGATACTTGTTTTTCTAATTCACCAATCATGGCCATGAGTTTATCCACACGTTCAACAATGGCTTGTTGTTCAGCAAGTGGCGATAGAGAAACTATCAAATTTGAAAGAGATGTGCCATTAACATTTGGCTGTCCCGCGCCCCATGCCGCATCATACAACTGCTCCCAATATTCAGGACTTTCAAGAAAATACTTTAGATACTCAGGGAAAATATTTTTTGAAGGAATAACCCTAATCAAATACGAAGCAAACAAAGACCTGACAGGGATATCTTTGATAAGAAATGATTTCCCAATTGTGCCGCCTGTTCTCGCGATAACAATATCGTTTTCTGATAATATAGTCAAATAAATCTATTTTTCTAAAAACATTACAGGTAGGGGCGAAGCATTTGCCTGCATATAAGAGAGAGACGTAAAATGTTGTACATGCGCCAACTCCGCTATGTTGAAGGAGTTATACTGTACGCAGGCAAATGCTTCGCCCCCACTTTTCAAAAAGCCAGATTACCGCTAAGTTTCTAAAACCAGATTTGTTTGACTATAGATAACTTTTTATGTCTCTTTCCGAATACGCACAACCCGGTACTCCGTCCCAATCAACTCTGTTGTTTTGAATATCCGTTATCCTTAAAAGCCTCACGTCCTTCTTCTCCGGTCTTGCGGAAGCATTAAATCCATAGTGAACATTTAAGCTTACATCCTTCAGCCGACACCCACACCCACCCCTCAGGCAGGTCAAACGGTTTTTCTTCTTCACTGATGGGCGGCTCGTTATGGCAATAGAAAAGTGTACCAGATGGCAAAGTAAAATAGTACCACTCTGGACAAAAAGATTTATTATCACAATATGATATTGTCGACTACAGGCTTCTGTGATGCAACGGAAGGAACCCGT
>NZ_CAADGZ010000293.1:0-1221 GCF_900696675.1 uncultured Candidatus Kuenenia sp.
TGACTATGATGTCGCAAAATATCTTTTCTGTAAATACCGGTAGCCACCCGACAATTGTAGAGGTTATAAAATACAGGTTGCTGTTTTTTACTATTTTGTAACGTGACCTCATGATTTTCCACGCAAAGCATCGCTTTTACCGCATGTACGTTCCCAAGCCGGAGCTTGGGAACGAGGGTGTGCACCGGGGCTTGGGAACGAGGGTGAAACAGTCTTCAATCGGCAATCGGCAATCGGCAATCGGCAATCGGCAGTCAGAAGTCAGAGGTCTGAAGTCGGCAGTCGGCAGTCGGCAGTCGGCAAATTACAGATTGAGGATTGCAGACTGGGGACTGGGAACACCTCTCGTTCCCAGGCATCTCTAGTTCCCAGTCTCTCTCGTTCCCAAGCTCCGGCGCACACCCTTGTTCCCAAGCTCCGGCTTGGGAATACGCTTATACCAGAAGCTCCAGCTTCTTTTCATAATTCAATTTGATCTATCTCGATACACCCTCTTGACGTATGCATGAGTGTCAAATACGTGTAGATGCGGCATAATGGGCTACCTGCTAAAAATGTTAAAATACGAAATACGACGCTCGAAATCCGAAACAAGTTCCGAAATACAAAAATACAATGACAAAAACATTGTTTGCTGCACGATGTAGTCATGTAGTGCAACGAGGTTCGTCGCACTACAAATGATAATTTCCCGTTTCAAAAGACTAAAGTACTACGGTTTTTTTCATTGGGATTTTGTATTTTTGAATTTGTTTCGTATTTCGTACTTCGAATTTCGTATTTTTTATTTCCTGCTTGTTTGGTTCTGTCTACGCCAGCTCATGGCTCATGGTTCGTGGCTCATGGTTCAAATCGTACTTCGTACATCTTCTGTCAAGGTTCATTTATGTTTTACAGCAGGTTGAATTTCTTCAGGATGCCGGCGACTTTTTCATCGGTCTTGCTGAGGGTTCTGAATGCATCTATGAGGGTGTGCAGTTTGTTACGGTTTGTTGCTATGTCGTCCTCTATCTTCTTAACCTTGTCTTCAAAGGGACGTATCATGGTGCGCCTGTCCCACAGGGCAAACCATATTGTGCCGCCACACAACGTCGCAAATGCGCCAAAGATGCCCAGCATTATATGGACCAACCGGTCAAATTGTTTATCTATGCGGTCAAATTGTTTATCTATACGGCCAAACTGGATATTTATGTCTTCCCGGAGTTGTTTTACTTCTCC
>NZ_CAADGZ010000294.1:0-1220 GCF_900696675.1 uncultured Candidatus Kuenenia sp.
TTAAAACGACATCCCTGCTGAATAGTCCCAAGAGCTTGCGATGAGAATACTTAGCTAAACGCATAATGACACCATTAGGATTAATACGCCGGATAAAATACCACTTAATCCTAATGTTATCATAATGACTGGAGGGTGTCAATGCCTATATTTACTAGTTGTAACGGCTATTACCGTGACATACACAAAGACACTACAACGATACTATTGGTACTATACAATACCATGTTATTTGTAGTCGCTCCCTTACTATAGTCGAATAAATCTGTTTTTCGAAAAACATTCTGGGTAGGGGCGAAGCATTTGCCTGCATATAAGAGAGAGACGTAAAATGCTGTACATACGCCAACCCCGCTATGTTGAAGGAGTTATACTGTACGCAGGCAAATGCTTCGCCCCCATTTTTCAAAAAGCCAAATTACCGCTAAGTTTATAAAACCAGATTTGTTTGACTATATAAAAATCATCCAGACATCTCTCCCCGCATGCCATGAATGCTCCTAACAATTTCTCTGAATTGTTATAAAATATTCTTCGCAACACCGACGGTACCGTTAATACTATATGCCGGTAGATTACTCCCTCATGTAACATCTTGCTTATTTGACTTATCCAATTATCTACATACACTTTACTACACCTTAAACAAAAACTGCTCTTACAACTCATCGGCACTACTCGTTTACCGCGTCCACAACTAAAACACAAATATTCCGTCAATCCCATCTTCTCTGGATCACCACAATTAAGCATCTTCTCCACTACTTCATCATAATAGGTGGTATCATACCTGGGAAACAACTTCTTAAAATTATCCCAATGATCAAAAAATATCTGCTTGAATATATTCCACCCTTGCCTCTGAATTATTTCCATAATCTGATTAGTATAACAACTGTCATATCTATCTACAATATAATATTTTACAACAATACATCCCCGCAAACCCGCATAATTAAAATGAAAATTCCTATACTATCAAGTTATTCGTTTAATTCGGTGCTGGTCCAAATCCTGCGGATTTCAATGCGGCCATGGCCTTTTTCAATTGTTTCGTGCTGAGGGGGGGAAAAGAACTGAGATTCAGTTCCTGGATGGCTTGTTTTATGGTTTTTTGATTATCTTTCACCGTGAATATATATTCTGCCTTTTTGTCTTCTACCAGATAACGGGCGGTTTCCTTTTGCGCATGTAAGGCATCGAAAGTAACGACACGGTCT
>NZ_CAADGZ010000295.1:0-1212 GCF_900696675.1 uncultured Candidatus Kuenenia sp.
AGATCCCGCGTCCGCGGCAACAATCACATGAATTATTAGAGGCATTACAGATAAAGTTGCCAGAAGTATTGCCAAGCCGGAACATACGGGTAGTCACTAGAAAAAAGCTTGCTGTTCGGCGTAAAAGCCAATAAATATAAGGCTTTTACGGCACTTTTGTTTTTTGACTTGGGGTGAACATCCGATGTAACATGTAGAGAACAAAAAAAACACTTTATTTTTTTTCTCTCTCTCTTTCATTACTACAGGGATACTCCCGCTCTATTTTGCTTGTTTTACTCATTTTTGCCCATTTATATGAAAATTCTATTGTTTTTTATCTTCTTCTCCACTTATTGACGGGAGCTTTTGGCACAAATCCTTGATCCGCGTCTTTCGTAGGGTGACTTTGACGTTGCCGTGGGTAAAGAATGCTTGATTTGCATTTTCAGATTATATGTGGTAGTGCAACCTGTGGCTAAATTTTATGTTTTAGTCATTTTATGCACACCTTTCACCAAGTCATAAAATAAAAGCTGTTGATATACTTGATAAAGTACTGAATAAAAAATGAAGTATACAAAAAGTATACAATTTTCAGTATTCAGGAAGTATATGGTAGTCGTAAGTAGTTGTCATTATTGGTCGGGGTGGCGGGATTTGAACCCACGACCTCTTGAACCCCATTCAAGCGCGCTACCAAGCTGCGCTACACCCCGACTTTGGGAATACTATCTTATTTTTCATCTATTATCAACTTTAAATCTCTTCATTAATAGATGTGTTATTTTTCTGAACATGAGATGAAGGGAAATTGTTCGGTGCTGCAGTGCGGTGCATTGCATTGCCTCTATTTTACAGAGGGACACTGCTTGATTTGTTTTTTATAAGGCAAAAAAAAATTAAGGCGGAGGTCGTGTAGACGGCAGGATTACTCCCGCCGCCTCACATAGAACCGTGCATGCAGTATTCCTGCACACGGCTCTTCAACGGATGTTCACCCCTGCCAAAACGCATAAGTGCTTAATACATAGTTTGTTAAGGCTGTATTTTTAATAAATATGTAGTCACTAATATATTGTTATTATACGACAATATACTTGACGGATAATGGTTGTTATCTGTACAATGGTGGACATGCATATTGTAGAGAACAAGTCAAAATCCGGTAAAAAAATCTATCGATCTACCCTTCTGCGGGAATCGTACCGTGAGGATGGGAAGGTCAAGAAA
>NZ_CAADGZ010000296.1:0-1201 GCF_900696675.1 uncultured Candidatus Kuenenia sp.
GTAATTCCTGATTGTTTGATCGTCTAACAAGAGCGCCTCTGCTACTTCTTCATAACTCCATCCTGAATCAAGAAGAAGTATAGCTTTGATTCGGTCGGCATGACGTCTATGAGGCTCTTTCTTATGTGCTTTTTTAAATTCTATTCGGGTTTTTTCACTGAGAAATGGATTCATGCAGAATTTAATACTCTAGAAACAATTCAAATGCAAGAAAAAAACAGGTTCTTCTAAAAATAAATGCTTTTTACTATAGAAAAGGAAACAGGCGTTCGCGTTATTCGCGGGCTTCTTGATAAGCCTGGAATGTTAGATAAAGGAGATAAACGCATAATTGATAATGTTATTCCCGATTATCAAATATTAAACGAAATCGAATATGACTATGACTATGGTTTAAAAGATGCCTATATAGGTTACGCAACAAGGGGTTGTCCCAAAAAATGCCCTTTTTGTGCAGTCAATAAAATAGAACCGAATTATGTTCACTACTTACCTTTAAAAAAGCAAGTTTTAGGTATAGAGGAAATATATGGACAAAAACGTAATTTAGTCTTAATGGATAACAATATTCTTGCATCAACTAACTTTGAAAAAATAATTGATGAGATCATAGATTTAGGGTTTTATAAAGGGGCAAAATTTAATGGTAAGCTAAGGAAAGTTGATTTCAATCAAGGGACAGATGCTCATTATCTCACTTCTGGGAAAATGGACTTATTAGCAAAAACTGCTATACGGCCATTAAGAATCGCATTTGATTACATCTCTATGAAAGACCTTTATATATCCAAGATTAAGCTGGCAAGAGATTGTGGTATTTCAAACCTTTCAAATTATGTTCTTTACAATTATGTAGATGCTCCTGAAGATTTTTATCAGAGACTAAAGATAAATGTGCAACTTAACGAAGAGTTGGGCACAAAAATATATTCTTTTCCAATGAAATATATTCCTTTAACGGATGTTCACCCCTGCCAAAACGCATAAGTGCTTAATAAATAGTTGGTTAAGGCTGTATTTTTAATAAATATGTAGTCACTAATATATTGTTATTATACGACAATATACTTGACGGATAATGGTTGTTATCTGTACAATGGTGGACATGCATATTGTAGAGAACAAGTCAAAATCCGGTAAAAAAATCTATCGATCTACCCTTCTGCGGGAATCGTACCGTGAGGATGGGAAGGTCAAGAAA
>NZ_CAADGZ010000297.1:0-1159 GCF_900696675.1 uncultured Candidatus Kuenenia sp.
AAAAACGGCCTTCCATAATATTCATACAAACATTACTTTGTTAAAAAACGCATGTAAAAAAATATTTTTAAATCATAAGTCGAATTTGACTCAACTTACTACAAATCAATGCTTTGTGACTTATTTTGCGCTTGACTTATTCCTTTACTCCTGCTATTAATTGCACTTGTGAACTTTTCAATAAACCAACAACAGGAGCAAAGGATTTGAGTATTTTTTCTGCAAACATTCCTCTGTTAAATACGTTTCTGAAAAATTTCGCCTCTTGTTTCAGCAAAAAACAAATGGCCGTGTTTACCCTCGTCATCTATGCCTTCTTTAAAGACTACAAAAGAAACTCCCTTGATGGAATGGCAAAAGCCACTCACACCGATTATCAGAAGTTTCAATACTTCTTCTCAGATTCAAAATGGGATATCCAGGCAATCAAACGCACAAGGCTGGAAATCATTCAAAAACAAAGAACCACTGCTCCCACCAAAGACGGGCTTCTCGCCATTGATGACACTGGCTGCCCGAAACCCTTTGCAAAGAAGACCGAGGGAGCAAAGTGGCAATATTGCGGGCCACTCAAAAGGAAAGAGGTCTGCAATGTCGGTGTCGGCGCTGCTTTCGTCTCAGAGTCGAAGCATTTTCCCATCGACATCATTCCCTACCTTCCCGCCAGTGAGTTTCCCAGAGGAAAAAACAACCCTCAGTTCAAAGACAAAATACAAATCGCCCTGGAACTCTTTGACGCCTGCTCAAAAACCATGGATTTCTCCGGTACTGTCTTCGACTCCTGGTATGCAACAACACGCTTCCTCACGCACATTCACAAGGAAGGCAAAATCTTCTATTCCGAAATAAAATCTAACAGAAACATCTTCATGCGCCATCCCGTAAAGAAAACGATGTGTCTTGTCAAACCAGATGAGCTCGTGACCCTCATCAAAAAGCATTACTGGGATAAAATCAAATACGTTAAATTCAAAACCACGGATGGCTCTGAAGTTTCCCATAAAACCTATTCGTTCGAGGCAAAGCTGAAAGATTGTGTTGTACCCATCAAGTTTGTAGTCATTTTGGGCAAGTGGAATAAGGACGACGACTACACCTATCATATCCTTATTACCAATAATCTCCGCGCCTCTGCCAAAATGGTCATTACAAACTACCT
>NZ_CAADGZ010000298.1:0-1140 GCF_900696675.1 uncultured Candidatus Kuenenia sp.
ACTCGAACGTATTCATCGCTGTTTACGTCCTCCCGTGAGGCTTTCTGCCTCTTTCGCTACCGCCCGAACGGTCAATTGGCGGGTTGGATTTGCACCAACTGATATATATACGCTTCTTGGCGTACCATAAAACGCTGAGTTCCTGATGCTGTTCTTTCTTTTATGCATTCATTCTCAGGGAATGTAAGCCAAAATATGCTCCCATTGTCAACATTGCTTTCTACACCTACCATTCCTCCATGTAATTCAACCAGTCTGCGTGTAAGTGCAATCCCGATTCCGGCGCCGTTGGAATCTTTATCTTTTGTGCTGTTTGACCGGTAAAATGCCGAAAATATTTTGTCTTTTTCATCATCCTCAATCCCAATACCCGTATCTCTCACCTCTATTCGTATGGATGATTACCATTCTTTAGAGATAATAACATCAACGGTACCGTATTCAGGGGTATATTTGAGCGCGTTGGAAGGCAGATTATACATAATTTGTTTGCACTTCCTGATACGGGAAAAACGAATATCAAACAAGGAATTATGAATGTCGAAGGGCAAGAAAACTTCGTAATTCGAAATTCCTTGTTCTGCTGTACGATATTCTCTTTTCATCCTACTAAAACGACGGGTTACAAAAAATCGGGAATGCTCCCGAAAACACTCGATTTCCCAGTTCTTTGCCTGGAAGCGGGAGCAAGGCATGAGCGGACGCTGTAAGGCGTCAGCTGCAGCCAGTTGTTCGGCCAGGTGCATCTGGATAGTAGCAGTGCGGCAAACTCCTGCCATGTCTCCCGTGGGACATGGAGAGCAAGACGACGTCATAACTGCTAAGCCCCACAATAAATGAACCTGGAATTCTCAGATTAAGTGGAATTAATATATTGAGGTAAAACAGATTTTAGCAGATTGACAGCATCTGGGAAAGAGGAGTTGGAATCTACCATGACGATGTCGATGGTATTAAAGTTTTTTTTACAACGGAAACACTGGGTCGTTATGGCAATAGAAAAGTGTACCAGATGGCAAAGTAAAATATACTCAAGAAGTTCACAAAATGTGATTTCAGAAATGCTATAACTATTTATATCAACAAAAGTTAAATCTAATTTAGAAATCTCTATTTGTGAACCCTTACAGTATAGTACCA
>NZ_CAADGZ010000299.1:0-1120 GCF_900696675.1 uncultured Candidatus Kuenenia sp.
GTTCGAGCCAAGCGTGCTAACTTAGCAGATTTATCCGATGTTGCCTTATTAAAGCGATTAAAAAAGAGCAAAGAATGGCTATATAAATTATGTTTATCTTTATTCCGTGAGCGTGGCCTCCAAATTAATAAACGGAATAATTTTCATCTTCGCTTATTTGATGCAACAACAGTAAAGGAACCTGGGAAAACAGGAAGTCTTTGGCGCATTCATTATAGTATTGAGGTTCCTTCATTATCTTGCGATTTCTTTAAACTTACGGGAACTGAAGGAGAAGGCACAGGAGAATCTTTTCGGCAGTTTCCGATGAAAAAAGATGATTATATTATAGCTGACAGAGGTTACTGTACTGGCCAAGGAATTCATCATGCAACAAGGAAAGGCGCTTATCTTAGCGTTAGAGTTAATTCGCAATCTCTACGGATATTCGGCGAAGAAAAGAAACCCTTTCCTTTATTGAAAGAAATCCAATATTTAAAAAGACCCCTTGCTATAAAATCATGGAACGTTTTTATTCCAAACGTTGATAATACTGAATATGTCAAAGGTCGTCTTTGTATAATACGCAAAACAGAAGAAGCCATTAAAATAGCTCATAAAAAACTTAAAAGACATGCAAGCAAAAAGGGCATTGAACTAAAACCGGAGACCCTTATTTATGCCAAGTACGTAATAGTATTCACAACGTTTCCTGAAAATCAATTTACCGCTTTTGATATCTTAGAATGGTATCGAGTTCGATGGCAAATTGAACTGGTCTTTAAAAGATTTAAACAAATAGCACAATTTGGACACTTACCTAAATACGATGATGATAGCTCAAAAGCTTGGCTTTATGGCAAACTATTCGTTGCTCTTTTGACAGAAAAACTAATAGATTTTGCTACGTCTTTTTCCCCCTGGGGATACTTCATTGTCAAGCAAGAAGACTAAAAGCAAATGGCGTGAATTTGCTTTTATGCTTAATCAAGTAAAACGGGCTATAGAACCAGCGTTATCATTACAGGAAGTTCTTAAGTGCTGGAATGACATTGCTTGTTCTTTAGCAGAAAATACAAGAATCCGAAAAACACAGATATCAAAATACTTCGAGCATACCTAAAACAAGTTAGCGCTTATG
>NZ_CAADGZ010000300.1:0-1117 GCF_900696675.1 uncultured Candidatus Kuenenia sp.
CTTAAAAATCGCTAAAATCCCCGTCCTCCATAGGAATTATATCTTCCGGCGCTGCCTTTGTCTGCACCATTTTACTGCCGTATCCTTATTATTCAACATATTATGCCATTATAAATATCTCTTCAGCTTAAAAAATGGCTGAAATGCGCTATGTATTCAGGTTTGGGTGAGGAAAAGAATAAAGGCAAATAATCAACTATTTGAGATTTGAATATTGAACATTTTTCTTACTGCGTAACATGAGTTGCACGGTTTTGAAAATTGATGTTCAATGTAAACAACATGGTCTTTGCAAGCTTGGCATACCTCCGGCGGTTTCAGGTTTCGTCGTAAACTCAGCCGAACGATTGCAAACCTGAACAGTATCAGATTGTCATTGCGAGGGGCGTCAGCTTGTCATTGCGAGGGTCTTTTCCGAAGCAACCTCATAATATCCGTCATAAGAGACCTCGACCCTCTTCTCTCTATGCCCATATACTCTTCTTTTAAGATTATTCGGAACCCATGTGTAGAGCACTGTATTAATTTTATTCGTCATTATGTAAACGGAGTCTAATTTATCCATTACAATTACCTTGATTGAATCTGGCATTATAAAAAAGATTGCTTCGGAAAAGACCCTCGCAATGACAAGTTGGGACATTTTGGAACCCGCAGGGCGCTGCTGAAGCCACTTGGCTACCCGTGCTACTTCGCGCAATGACAAAAGCTGAGAGTACCTTTAGGAACCCGCAGAGGTAGTAGTCTTTTTTGCATAACCATTTTTATGAAGGTATACTTCAACAAGGATGGGTTCCATGTTCAACGGTTCAGGGGTTTTCATTAGTATACCTCCGGCGGGTTCAGTTTTCGTCGTAAGCTCAGCCGAACGGTTGCAAACCTGAACAGTATCAGATTGTCATTGCGAGGACATCAGCTTGTCTTTGCGAAAGCATCAGCTTGTCTTTGCGAAAGCATCCGCTTGTCTTTGCGAAAGCATCAGCTTGTCTTTGCGAAAGCATCCGCTTGTCTTTGCGAAAGCATCCGCTTGTCTTTGCGAAAGCATCAGCTTGTCTTTGCGAAAGCATCAGCTTGTCTTTGCGAAAGCATCCGCTTGTCTTTGCGAAAGCATCCGCTT
>NZ_CAADGZ010000301.1:0-1094 GCF_900696675.1 uncultured Candidatus Kuenenia sp.
ATAATTCCATCAACTTATTCATAAGTAGTGTCCTCCAAATTGTCTGATTACTATTTACGAGGATACTACTATACTTTATAATAAACTAAAAATCACCTTTTTGGTTGCGGCCAAAGGCCGCGCTAGGGGAATCGTGGCTCAAAGTAATAACTAACAACAACGAGGAGGTGATTGAAAATAGTGCACAAGGTAAGGGACTTAACGAATATCGCCAACTCATGATAGCCTGTTTTCAGGAAACGTATAGAGTCCTCAAGCCTGGTCGGTGGATGACAGTAGAATTTTCCAATACCAAGGCATCTGTGTGGAATAGTATTCAAGTCGCGCTTACAGAAACTGGTTTCATTGTGGCTAACGTCTCGGCATTAGACAAAAAACAGGGAAGTTTCAAGGCCGTCACCACACCTACCGCTGTTAAACAAGATCTCGTTATATCCGCCTACAAGCCCAACGGCGGCTTTGAAGAGCGATTCCTGAAGGAAGCGCAAACCGAAGAAGGCGTATGGGATTTTGTTCGCACGCACTTGAAGTATCTGCCGGTTACGAAGACAGTTCAAGTCTCAAAGCTTCAAAGTTCAAAGACAGGCGATCCAACCTTGAACCATGAGCATTCCAACTTTAAACTCGTTTTCGTTCCTGAACGCGATCCGCGCATTCTGTTTGACCAGATGGTGGCTTTCTACGTCCGCAAGGGCTACCCGGTACCGATCTCTAGTCAAGAGTTTCATGTCGGGCTTTCCCAGCGTTTCATGGAACGGGACGGTATGTATTTTCTGCCAGAGCAGTCGGCAGAATATGACCGCAAGAAAATGACCTCCGGCACCCCACAGCAGCTTTCGCTGTTTGTCGCCGACGAGGCCTCCGCCATCCAATGGCTCCGCCAGCTCATCAAGGTGAAGCCGCAGACATTTTCCGACATCAACCCGCAGTTCATGCAGCAACTGGGCGGTTGGAGTAAGAACGAGGCACAGCTCGACCTGCGCGAACTTTTAAGTCAGAACTTCATTTGCTATGACGGCAAAGGCACTGTACCGGAACAGATCCACGCCTACCTCTCCACTAACTGGAAGGATATGCGCAACCTGCCCAAGGAC
>NZ_CAADGZ010000302.1:0-1077 GCF_900696675.1 uncultured Candidatus Kuenenia sp.
GAATAAAACAACCGTATCATAGATTAAAGCGTAGAAGAAAAAGTTGAAAAAGGGGCAATTTAAAAAAATTTAAATTTGCTCAGAGAAAGAATCTTGCATAAAAAAGATAGTTTTCGTTCAGACACTAACTACCAAGGGGCTACAGGAAGACATTGAGCAGATAGTGTCTCAGGATTTTGAATCTTATGATGAAATTAAGGATGAATGGGAGGATGCTGAAGAAGAAAATCAACCCGTTACTGAAGCAAAGGAAGAAGTTTACACTTCAGAGGAAATTGAAGACATCAAAAAGGAAATCAACGACCTGAAGGAATTTCAATATCTTGCCAGGTCTATTACCAGAAATTCAAAGGGAGAGGTTCTCCTGACCGCCCTGAAAAAAGGTTTTGCTGAAATAGAACGTCTGGGTGGTAATAAAAAAGCCATCATATTTACCGAATCTACAAGAACACAAGAATATCTGAATAGCATCTTAGAAAATACTGAGCACAAGGACAGGATAGTTTTATTTAACGGCTCGAACAACGATCAGAAATCCAAAGAAATCTATAAAAAATGGATCGAGAGGCATCTTGGCACAGACAGAATCACAGGCTCAAAAAGTGCCGATAAGCGGGCTGCAATAGTAGATTATTTCAGAGATGAGGCAGTCATCCTGATAGCCACAGAAGCCGCCGCAGAAGGTATTAACCTGCAATTTTGCTCTCTGGTAGTAAATTATGACTTACCCTGGAATCCTCAACGTATCGAACAAAGAATCGGGCGATGCCACCGGTATGGGCAAAAGTTTGATGTGGTTGTCGTAAATTTCCTAAATAAGAGTAATGCCGCAGACCAGAGGGTTTATCAGTTATTGAAAGAAAAATTCAAGCTTTTTGACGGCATTTTCGGGGCAAGCGATGAAGTATTGGGTAGTATTGAATCAGGTGTTAATTTTGAAAAACGGATTGCCTAGCGCGGCCTTTGGCCGCAACCAAAAAGGTGATTTTTAGTTTATTATAAAGTATAGTAGTATCCTCGTAAATAGTAATCAGACAATTTGGAGGACACTACTTATGAATAAGTTGATGGAATTAT
>NZ_CAADGZ010000303.1:0-1077 GCF_900696675.1 uncultured Candidatus Kuenenia sp.
GTAATTCCTGATTGTTTGATCGTCTAACAAGAGCGCCTCTGCTACTTCTTCATAACTCCATCCTGAATCAAGAAGAAGTATAGCTTTGATTCGGTCGGCATGACGTCTATGAGGCTCTTTCTTATGTGCTTTTTTAAATTCTATTCGGGTTTTTTCACTGAGAAATGGATTCATGCAGAATTTAATACTCTAGAAACAATTCAAATGCAAGAAAAAAACAGATTTTTATAAAAATAAATGCTTTTTACTATATTATTTCTGTCAAACCCCGCACTGCAACGTAGTATATTTTTCGAGAAACGCAGATACCTTCTATAAGACAGATTTAAAGGTGAGAGTTGGATTGAAAGAGACAGCGGAGCCGATACCGGTATGTTATTGCTTTGGTTATACAAAAAAGATGATAGTAGAAGATTTTTTTAAAAACGGTCGTTTAACGATTCAAGGGGAAATAACAAAAAATGTAAAACAGGGAATATGTCGGTGTGAAATAACAAATTCCCAAGGTACGTGTTGTCTGGGGGATGTAACACGGACGTACGATAAAAAGTATAAAATAACTAGTCTTAAGCACGAGCAAGACAAACTCGCGGGTCGGTTTAATAACCTTCAGGAGTTATTATTAATTACCAAATAATTAATCAAAAAACAAAACGAGGTAAAGAATGGAAAAGATTGAGATTTCCAGGTCAATTTTGTTTTTTATCCTTGCCGGATTATGCGAAATTGGTGGGGGTCGTTATGGCAATAGAAAAGTGTACCAAATGGCAAAGTAAAATAGTACCACTCTGGACAAAAAAATTTATTATCACAATATGATATTGTCGACTACAGGCTTCTGTGATGCAACGGAAGGAACCCGTAGGGTGACTGGAGTTGCATCACAGAAGCCTCAATTTTGCAATCTCCAATTCACTGATAAAACAAAAGATATTTTCCCTCTTACACCTCCTTCCCTTTTTTCTTCTTCATACTCTGTTTAAATCGATAGCTTTCTCCATTGAACGTAAGAATATGGCTATGATGTGTTATTCGGTCTAAAAGTGCCGACGTCATTGTGGGATCATTCATAAATTT
>NZ_CAADGZ010000304.1:0-1070 GCF_900696675.1 uncultured Candidatus Kuenenia sp.
TCGTTATGGCAATAGAAAAGTGTACCAGATGGCAAAGTAAAATAGTACCACTCTGGACAAAAAGATTTATTATCACAATATGATATTGTCGACTACAGGCTTCTGTGATGCAACGGAAGGAACCCGTAGGGTGACTGGAGTTGCATCACAGAAGCCTCAATTTTGCAATCTCCCATTCACTGATAAAACAAAAGATATTTTCCCTCTTACACCTTCTTCCCTTTTTTCTTCTTCATACTCTGTTTAAATCGATAGCTTTCTCCATTGAACGTAAGAATATGGCTATGATGTGTTATTCGGTCTAAAAGTGCCGACGTCATTGTGGGATCATTCATAAATTTCGTCCAATCAGCAAATTCCAGGTTGGAACTAATAATGGTCGCTCCATTTTCGTAGCGATCTGCAAAAAACTGAAACAACAACTCTGCTCCTTCTTTAGACAAGGGTAAATACCCTAATTCATCCAATATTACCAATTCGGCCTTGATGAGCCTTTTCTGTAGTCGAGACAATTGCAACTCCGATCTGGCTTCCAACAACATATTCACCAGCTTCGCGGCAGTAAAAAACAATACGGTTTTTTTCTTCTTGCAAGCCTCAACCCCCAACGCTATCGACAAGTGTGTCTTTCCCGTTCCTGTCTGACCTATAAAACAAATATTTTCTGATCTTTCAATATAACCACATTCACTCAGTCGAAATACCTCTTTGGCGTTTAAACCCGGAATCTCTTCAAATGCAAAATCAACAAGCGTTTTGATGAATGGAAATTGTGCTTGTTTTATTAAATTCTTCACCCGATTCTGGTCCCGGTTTACAATCTCCTCTTCGCTCAACGCTCTCAAATACTCTTCATACGGCTGGTTGTTTCGTGTCGCATACTCAGCAAATGATTTATGATGCCTCGAAAACATGGGAAGCTTTAATTGTTTTAAATTCAGTTCCAATATTGCCTGATTCATTCGCACTCTCTCCCCAATTGCATCAAAGAATTATAACGATTTAATGCTACATGAGGCACGTGCACATCGAGACGGGAACTCTCAGACACATCCAGCCGCTCACTACGT
>NZ_CAADGZ010000305.1:0-1064 GCF_900696675.1 uncultured Candidatus Kuenenia sp.
CTTTGTGTCCACTGAAATCACAGGAACGCCTTGCTTCAGACACTTCTTTACCGCGGCATTGATATGCCGGAATTGCTCATCGCGATCCGGATGGTCTGCTCCCTCTTCCGTCTTCCGGTTGCTCTGCAGACTATAGTTCAGATCGTTGAGTATCTGCGCCACCTTCGCGTGACTGACCGAATGCTTCTTCCGGGCGAGTTGCGCGGCAATCGTCCGCGTACTCTTGCAAATCCATCGCAGGGGAGATTCCGGATCGCCGCGTGTTTGGCTATCGATCATTGCTTCCAGCGCCTCCAACAAACGCGGGTTCGATTCTGTGAGGGATTTGCGACCAGCGCTAGGGCGACGAATGCGACCAGCCGGAGGCGCTATCCCTTTTTGAATCTCGCCAATTCCCTTGGCAATGGCTTTGCGCGACAAACCACATGCGCGGTGGACATCAGAGATTCCACCAAAACCCAAACTTAAGGCTTCATTTGCTGCCATGACACGGCGCGTACGCTCATCCAATAACGGCCATACCGCATGCAACTTCTGTTTCAATCCAAGTGGAGTATACATGGACTGAAAGTATAGCATTACCCTACGCCGATTGCTACCTTTATTTATTTACAGAGCCTTAAGATGCTTTTTTGGTAAGATAGGTAATAGAAAGTGAGGTCTGAAAAATGAGAAAGGGTTTTGATGCAGAATACATGGCAAAGGTGGCATTGGATGCAATCAGGGAAGAAAAGACGCTGGCAGAATTGTCATCACAGTACGAAAGATCAGAACGTAATTGCACGGGAAACTTTGTTTCCGGTGAGGGTCTGACTTTACAAATTACAAACTGTCTTAACCCTGTGATTTTATTCCCTATCTATCAGCAAACAGGCGAGAAACCGGAGTTTCTCGAACAATTGCGTTCCCAAACTGGAGTTTGGGAACGAGCCGTGTATCGTTTACGCTGAATAGTTACTTTCATTCTACCTATGAGAATTTGAAACTGGAAAAACCCAGCCGCTATCCGCCCTCGTTTTCATTCTACCTAGTATGGCATTTCATTAAAATATCTACATTGATAC
>NZ_CAADGZ010000306.1:0-1058 GCF_900696675.1 uncultured Candidatus Kuenenia sp.
ATAAAAGACTAAAAGAAATCACACAAGAACATGTAAAGAGTTTGGATGAGGACAATTTGGACAGAATTGCCCGTGAGACATGCTTTGTACAACGTTCCACCAACAAGGTATCCGGCAGAGATTTTGTAGAACTGTTGTCTGCCGGGCATTTTGATAGCGGAATAATTTCTTTGGAAGGATTAAGTGATGTTCTTCGCGAGAAGTCTCCCGAGTCAGATATAACCCCACAGGCATTGAGTAAAAAGATAAATAGCGATAAAGCAGTATCGTTTTTAGAACGTACGTTTGAAGCAATATACAAAGAACAGGTATGTCCTAAATTAGAGAAAATACCTTTTGTAGCATTAGAGCAATTTTCGAATGTGTATCTCCAGGATAGTACCCAAATAGCGCTCAATGAGCATTTGGCGGAAGAATTCAAAGGTACGGGAGGCAGTGCGAGCAAATCATCCGTAAAGATAGATTTATTATATGAGGCGGTACATCATATATTGAAAGAAGTTTCTATTACGAAAGGCACCTATCCTGATCAGAAAAACGGAGCAAAGGTATTGAAACATATAGGGGAAAGGGATTTGCTGTTGAGGGATTTGGGATATTGAAGGAAAAGGGGCATATTATTTAAGCCGCTTCTTCAAGAGTACCAAAGTCTATTTAAGCGCAGATCCCGGTGCAGAAGCCATAGACCTTGTGTCATATGTAAAGAAACACATAGGCAATAAAGGTCTCGCAGACATGGAGGTTTATCTTGGAGAAGAGAGGATATGCAGCCGTCTGATAGCGTACCGTGCGCCCGGGCATGTAATAAATGAGCGCAGACGCAAAGCCAAAAGAGCGGTACAAAAGAGTGGAAAGACCTTGTCCCGTGAATATTTAGAGTGGTTAGACTATAGCTTCTATATCACCAATGTAGGGGCGGAAATCTGGTCGCCGGAAGTAGTAGGCACAATATACCGGATAAGGTGGCAGATAGAGTTGGTATTTAAGCAATGGAAACAATTATTCCGGATGGATGTAATGAGGGGTACCCGTGAAGAAAGGATTCGTTGTTTGTTATA
>NZ_CAADGZ010000307.1:0-1050 GCF_900696675.1 uncultured Candidatus Kuenenia sp.
CTGCTCAACGGTATGTCCGTCCGCACCGACACTTCTTCCATTGCCGTCAGGGGCAAATATCCGTACTCCTCCTGCATCTCCTGTAATATCGGAATTAAATCGTTTGACGCGGCACGGGAAAGAATGGCATGACATTTGTCTAAATTAAATGATAATGAATTTGCTTCGTCCGACATAATTCCCTCTCCTTGCATTTATGTCAATGGTAATAAAGAAAAGTAAACGTCTGATGGTTTTATAAAACCCCGCAAATCACATACTATCACTTTGCGGGAGAATGGCCTTGTATCACAACAACATCAGAAACAATACAAATTCCGCTAAATATGTCTTTTGCAAAAGCGCTTAAAGAGTCCCACCCTTTTTCGCCAGAAATCAGGCCTATTAACAGGTTGCCTGTTATAAGCAGCACTGAACCGTCCGGATTCCGCCATGCAGGGTATTCAAGTTATACACCGGAACAAACGCCGCCATGAATATCGCAGTGCCAGGGACATGATAACCGCATGGTTGACGCCTGTCTTATTTAATTCTACTCCGCCGTGAAATCCTATGGCAAATAGCAGATAAAGCGAAAATAGTTTGGGTAAAGGCTCAGGAATTTTAATATCTGATTTGCAAAATGATGCAATCATCCCCAGGGAGAAAAACAAGGCCGGCGGATGCAACAAATTATCAATAATAATAGAAACATTCACTTGCGTTCTCCTTTACTTTTCCAGATACACGAAAAAGATATTTTCTTTCCCAACATTTACATTGTCCTGCCTGATCATCCACCACCCATACCATATTAATAGACAAATTGAAGAACGCCAGTTGGAGGGTATTTCCGGTTTTCAATTTTAGCGCTGCCTGTACACTATAGTCAAACAAATCTGGTTTTAGAAACTTAGCGGTAATTTGGCTTTTTGAAAAATGGAGGCGAAGCATTTGCCTGCGTACAGTATAACTCCTTCAACATAGCGGGGTTGGCGTATGTACAGCATTTTACGTCTCTCTCTTATATGCAGGCAAATGCTTCGCCCCTACCCAGAATGTTTTTCGAAA
>NZ_CAADGZ010000308.1:0-1042 GCF_900696675.1 uncultured Candidatus Kuenenia sp.
AAACTTTACGAAAATGTAAAATTAATAATGGTGTATCCACTGTGCAGAGAATTCCGTTCCGTGTTACAACAATCCCAATAAGTTCTTAGTATATGAGGGAGGTGAATCCCCATTCTGAAAAATTAATATCTTTACTCCTGCTTTGCTTCAACTGCTGGCTTTTCAGTAAAAGTTAGGTTGATGCGTATGGGGATCGCCAGCCTATACAAATTAAACATATAGGAGGCAGTGGTTCATATGGATCTCAAACAGCGCGATGGTGATTTGGTAGGCGTTTTGCAAAAACTAAACGAGGAAGAGAAAAATGAAATAGCGAAGGCTTTGAAGTATGATAGTATTGAGGAGTTGAAAAATAAATATGGTGTGATAAGGGATGACCTTGCCCTTGAACAAGAGATACGATATGCCGGCAGCGATTGGATAACAGACGGAGTTTTCAGCGATGATTGGGCCACATACGGAAAAATCGTTCGTAGGGTAGCAAAGTCTGTTAAGGCTAAATATACAGACAATACAACGGCTGAAGATTTAGAACAAAGGATATTGAGAATCATCGTAGACAAGGCATGGGAAAAGATGGACGAGGGCAAGAGGCGGGAATACGAGAAAACAGTATGTGAATTCGAAGACCAAATGCGTGCCGAAGACCCTGAGAAATTGAAAGAGTTGCTGGAATATCTCAATGTTAACAGTATGCGCGGTATGGCGCCTGGCGTATTATTGTCGGCTGGGATGGCATTTAGCTTTGGCGGTTTTTTGTCGTACCAAATATTGGTAATTGTTATGGCTGCTATAGGCAGAACGCTAGGGATTAAGATTGCTATGAATGCAGTGACGAAGAGCGCGGCGCTCTTCATTCCAGGGCTGAACATTGTGATGGGAGTCTGGATGGCGTGGGATGTTATGCGGATAATCAGTGGACCTGCCATGCGCAAGATAGTACCCGTAGTGCCTTTGCTGTGTATGGCGAGGATTAGGCAGAGGGCGGAAGGCTAGGCATGGGGAGGCGGAACCCAAAGGCTTATTAAATGCCACGAACGGT
>NZ_CAADGZ010000309.1:0-1041 GCF_900696675.1 uncultured Candidatus Kuenenia sp.
TTAGGCCTTCTATCCGGCCTTCTACTCTACCTTCTACTTTACCTTCTACTTTACCTTCCGCCCTACCAGCCATTTTGCCTTTTTCTATTAATCTCGCCGCTATTGTCATACTTAATTTACCTCCTTCCTCTGATATCTCTTTTAGGGTATCTATAACTCGTTCTTCCGATATATCCGACGCATAGTACAAATACCTGATTACACTTTCCAGAAACTTTAATCCTTCTCCCTCTTCAAAATACTGCTTCCCTATTTCAAAGAATCCCTTTAGCTTGTCTCCAAGAATTTTATCATTATATATATTCCTCATTAATAACATGGTTATTTGAAGGGATACCCTTCTAAATGCCCTGTCCTTTATTTCCTCATTACTATAACAACTCAGATCCGTCAGCAGATATTCAAATTCCGGTATAAATCTAAAGAATACCTCGTCTATCCCTTCAAAATAGTCTCTGAATCTCCTGACTTTCCACGCATCTTTGCCATTATACAATATCACCGGAATTACCGGCATGAGCCTTTGTGACTGCTTGCTGTTTGCTTCCCATATCTTTAAAAGGTATTTCATCAACTGCAGATATGGACATGCTACGGCATAACTCTTATGCTCAAATAAAAGGGTTATCCGGAGTTCTTTGTCTTTACAGAAACAGGTGTATACAATGTCTGAAAAATGTTCTTTGAGTTCCTCGTCGATATATGAATTATTATCCTGTGTTAAAGTGGATAAATCCAGCTTTTTCAAAATTTCAGGGGGAAATGTTCCCTGGAGAAAATCGATTACATTTTTCTTTATGGAAAAGGTCTCTTTGAAAAATTTGTCGTGTGGATTGATTATTTCCATTGATGCTCTTTCTGTAACATTTATCTTTTGATTCGTTAATTGGTTTTAATCTGAGGTCATAGGTCAGAAGTCAGAGATCAGAGACCAGAGACCAGAGACCAGAGACCAGAGGTCAGGGGTCAGGGGGCGGAGATCAGAAACGGCTTTGGATTATTGATCATACTCCCAAGCATTTTTCCAACTTCTAAGCAAAT
>NZ_CAADGZ010000310.1:0-1041 GCF_900696675.1 uncultured Candidatus Kuenenia sp.
CCAATTTGCCTGGTCGTTTTGTGAAACAGGACGAACGGTAATTGAATGAAGTAGTTCGTTGTGTGTGTTATCGATTGGTGTTGTATGCTGGTTCATGCCCTATAATATAAAATATTTTAGGGGGAATGTCCACGTTTTTTTACATATCTTTGTATATTCTGCGCTTATGGAAAACTTTGACAGCGCCGTGGTTGGTACTCATCTCTCCGGCGATTGATTTTGGGTTGCTTTGGGGCAGCGAACGAAGCCTGTGGCCTTGGGTGGCCTTGCTGCCGAGCTACACTGCAGTGGCGGCATTCCATGAACGCAGTGACATGATAACGTATAAAGCTGATAACCCCCGTGTTTCGCTTGGTGAAGTGGAGCGTTTCGCCTTATCAGAATATTTAACCGGATTAGCCGGTGGTGACTTGCTGCCGGATTGGATTGAGCAATCGAGCAACATGATGGGATTACATGCGGACATCCTGCATCGTTGGGCAGGACGCGTCCCACCGGCTCGCTTCGCTAAAGCCTTATTGTCAGACCAGAGACGTTTGGTGAGTTTATACGATGGGTCGATTAAACTTGTCGATTCTGATCCTGCAAGACAGATGCTTGCTGGTGGCGATCCGTATCTCGACCGGCTCAATGCACCAGTAACAGCAGCCTTCAATACCTATGTGCGTGACCATTTGGATTTTAAGACTGAGTTACCCTATCTCCTCTTAAATGAGGAGGTGTTCAAATCGTGGAACTGGTGGTCGGGTATTCAGGGGCAACAAGGGTTTGCCGAAGCTGTAGCGGACTTAAAGCAGGCAATGTGCATAAATCCCCATATGCAGGTATTAATCATTCATGGTGTATTTGATCTGGTAACTCCATATTAGGGGTTGTCAGATAATAACTTTTACAACTATGGCATGGGATAATACGGTGTGAATGACTCAATTTTTTGAAATTGTATAATTCCAATCTCCATGGAAATTATGCTTTCCAATATTAATCTTTTCCATTTCCCGATCGGAAACCTTTATCCCTGTTGGATATTTCCTTTTGTCA
>NZ_CAADGZ010000311.1:0-1038 GCF_900696675.1 uncultured Candidatus Kuenenia sp.
TGACAAAAGGAAATATCCAACAGGGATAAAGGTTTCCGATCGGGAAATGGAAAAGATTAATATTGGAAAGCATAATTTCCATGGAGATTGGAATTATACAATTTCAAAAAATTGAGTCATTCACACCGTATTATCCCATGCCATAGTTGTAAAAGTTATTATCTGACAACCCCTGAGAAAACACTTCTTTTTGTAAAATAATATTTATCTGATTGTCTGATATTGTTGCTTCATTGTAGTCTGATGAATTACCAAATTCTAAAAAATTTAAAAAGTCAGCAAAAGATTTTTCTATAAATTCTCTTCTTGCTTGCCAACTTCCACCGCCAGAAGCAACTATTCGAAGCTGGTTTATAAAATCACTTTGCGTCCTACAATTTTCAAAAAATTTTGGCACACTCCCTTTATAATTATTCACAAAATAATTTCTTTCCTCTACATAATCCTGATTGCTCAAAATATTATCATCGCCAACCAAGTCAATTAGAGAGTGTAATTTTTCTTTAAATTTTATAGCTCTGTCTAAATCTGTCATGTTTTTATTTTATTAAATCATCAACGCCAACATTTAGAGCTTTCGCAATTTTTGTCAGTGTTTCAATAGTAGGATTTTTATTTACTCCTGATTCTACTCTCATTACTGTATTGAGCGATAAATCAGCAAAACGAGCTACTTTCTCAAGAGAGTAGCCCTTTTCTGTTCGTAATTTCTTAATGTTTGAGCTTATTTTGGAATTTGCCATTGTGTTATGTTATAATATACAATATAATGTATAAAGTATAATTTATATCGTTTTCTTTCTCAATTATAATGATACATCATTTTTTAATTTCAATCAAACAAATTATAGGGAGTTCCTTTCTGTTGCGCGCGCACGGGAGTGGTGGGGCAAGCGCAACTATAAATAAATTAGCCCCGCAAAAAAATCGGGCGAAGCCCGAAAAGCAAAAGGGCAAAAAGGAAGGGGGTCTGGGGGAAGGAATTTTTGCCCTTTTGCGATTAAGAACAGAGCGTTTCCGCTTTTCTCTGATTAAGAG
>NZ_CAADGZ010000312.1:0-1014 GCF_900696675.1 uncultured Candidatus Kuenenia sp.
ATAATTCCATCAACTTATTCATAAGTAGTGTCCTCCAAATTGTCTGATTACTATTTACGAGGATACTACTATACTTTATAATAAACTAAAAATCACCTTTTTGGTTGCGGCCAAAGGCCGCGCTAGGTTATTTCGTTTGATCGTGCCAAAACGTCTTTATAAACATCCGCACTTATCCAGAAGCCGAATTCTTTAAGCTTTTCAACCAGCGGCTTTACTTCCGTTATTATTCCTTTTTCTTTAGCGGCTATCAATAATCTCAATGTACCGATAACACGAAAACCTCTGAGCCGTACAACCTTTCTACCTAATCTGTCATCCATAACGATGATATTCGCTTTTAATTCTTCTGCAAGAACTATTACCTCTGCTTCACCATCATCGATATCCGTTAGAAGACACTTTTTTGCCAATTCATTTTCGATAGTCTTAGTTTTTATCCATGGTTCATTTTTTATTTCCAGAAAACCGAAGGTGTCTTTGCCTCCTGATATTATTTCTTGTTTTACTGCACCGGGTATAAAGATTTCGCCAAAAAGTTTCTTTAACAGATCTGTTTTATTGATAGCAGACAAATAGATGATTGGTGATGTGTTTACAACGACAATATTTTTAACCGATGTCAACTTTCATATCCTCTTTAAATTCTTCTAATGTCGATATGGACACCTGATATTTACCAAGTATTTTCAAAAAAGAAATCTTATCCATACCCGCAAGCCTAGCTGCCTTACCAGACGATAGTTTCCCCATCTCGTAAAGCTTTACTGCTGCTGCTATTTTCAGCTCTTCAGAAAAATCGTCTTGTGTTTCTTTTAATGATACCAAAATTTCATCCGGATACTCGATTGTTAATGTTGCCATATTATTTTATCTCCAATCTTATTTAGTGTCTGAACGAAAACTATCTTTTTTATGCAAGATTCTTTCTCTGAGCAAATTTAAATTTTTTTAAATTGCCCCTTTTTCAACTTTTTCTTCTACGCTTTAATCTATGATACGGTTGTTTTATTC